>CAIJLM010000537.1 GCA_903821495.1 uncultured Chthonomonas sp.
AGAGGTTCTGGGGCTTTGCGGCTCTTCACATAACCTCACCCAACCTCTCCTAGCCCTCAACCCCTGCCCCTTCTCCCAATTCTGGGAGAAGGGGTGAATGCACGGATGGCAGTTTGAGATTGGGAAGCCTGTGCGATTGGTTCCAAGTTTGGGGTTTGTGTGCATTTTTTCGCGATTTTTCGCGATTAATTCCCAAAAGAGTGAACTCTTACTTTATCAATTAGAGTGTACCGAAAACTGCTCAATAACGCTACCGTTCGGCTCTCTTGCGAGTAGTTTTAACACGTCGCCCTTCACCTCCGCCTCGCAGTAGTGATACGCCGTTTTCGCTTTCAGGGCGAATGGGGTGTCCGCTTTCACCTCGTAAAGAGGCGCCCCGCCCCCGCCCGTCACTACATAGTGGATACCTTTGGCGAGGTGATGCTGGTAGTCGTGGTCATGCCCGTTAAAAACGACCTGAACCTTACTGGCAAGGAAGATAGGCTCTAGGCGAGCGCGTAGTAGCTCCGCCGCCTCCCTCCGCCCTTTTTTTGTGACGCAGGTGTAGAGCGTATGGTGAAAGAAGACGATGCGCCATGTATCCTTCTGATGCTCCGCGAGGTCTTTGCGTAGCCACTCCTCTTGCGCCGCGAACTCTGGCGCTTTGTGATTAGAGTCTAGCCCGACAAAGTGGATATTGCCGTAGTTGAACGAGTATTCGCGCCCTACTGCGAAGTACCGTAGGTACGCCGCGCCGTCTTTCTCGTGATTGCCGAGGGCAGGGTAGTAAGGAGTACCCGCGAGGGTCTTTCCTGCGACGCGAAAGAACTCGCTCCACTGACTCTCGTTCGTACCGTCCGCCACAAGGTCGCCCGTCTGAATAATGAAATCCGGGTTGTACTCCGCCATACGCGCCAAAACGCTTGCGTGAATGGCGGGTTGTGTGCGGTTATCACCGTAGACTGCGAACCTGAAAGGCTTTTTGGCGGGCGCGGCTGTTAGGAAACTACCTTCCGCCATCCTGCCTTCGCACTCCACCACGTACTGGTAGCGCGTATAGGCTTTGAGACCCTTGATTTGGATTTTGTGGTAGCGGGTCGGCTTACTCTCCTGAACTTGTTTCTCGTCCGGCTTTTTTATCCCGAAGCGCACTAAGCCCGTCGTTTCCGAGCCGCTCACCCAACAGACGGTTATCCCGCTCGTCGTGGGATTCTGTAGGTAGGGGCCCTGCCCTATCCCCTCCGCAAACGCTACACCTGCTGTCAAAACCAGAGTCGCCGTGAGTAGCAGTCTACTGAGGGCGACGGTAAATCTATGTCTCATATTCCTTACTCTTTTCTGTAATATGGGGTCTATCGAAGACTTAACGTTTATCGTGTTCCTTGTGCCACTTAATCATTGCGGTGCGAGCCTCTTCCGGGGTTGCATTCGGGGGAGAGGGAGGGGCGGCGTTTGGGGCGGTGACTTCGTTTCTTGAACAGCCGAATAGAGACGCGCACAGAGCGACAAAAAGACTTATACACGGTATTAGACGGAGGAAACGGCGCATGGTGACAACAACTCCTTTTGGGTTCCTAGAGGGTGAAAAGCGGTTTCCTGCCGCGCTACAACGCTGTAGCGCGGCAGGAAGTTTAAGGCGTTTAGGGATTGATGGTCACAGCCCCTGCGTAGTAGTCATGAACGGCTTGCGAGCAGGTCTCCGTTCCGGAGAGTAGCGGGTAGCCGCTAGGATCCCAACCGAACGCGGGAACGTTATTCGGGTCGGAGCACCACTTGAGGGCGTTTATTTCGCTGGCGGGTATGCCGACTAGCCCGTACCCAGGGAACTCCGCCGTCTGCATACGAATGATTTTCGCGTGTCCGTCGGCGAAGGCGTAGTTCAGGTTCTGCGCGTGTCGAAGGGACTTGGAGCCGTAGCCGTCGGGCAGTCGGCTCATAATGTTGTCCATAGCGATAGAGTAGCCCGGATTGTCATACGTGTCGCCGAATGCGACGGTATCGGCGGGAGCGGATATGGCGGCGAGAGGTCGCCCTGCGCGAACGGTTTTGCCCTGCGCGTCTCTCGTCTGCGTGTAGGCGAGTCCGTAGCCTGTGTCGCTTATCCAGCCATCGTTATAGCCGTAGCCCATGCAGGTAGGCGAAAAGGGGGTGTTCTTGTCGTTGCAGACGGTATCGGAGCGGTCAGGACACAACATCATCTGCCAGTTTTTGATGTAGGGTTGCATTATGACGTACCAGTAGCCGGCTTGGGTTCTCTGGTTGGGGGTGGTTTCGTCGTAGTCTTGAGAGTACATAGACCACGCAAGCCCGGACTGCTTCAAGTTGCTGAGGCAGACGGTTCCACGCGCTTTGGCGCGGGCTTGAGCGAAGACAGGGAAGAGGATGGCGGCGAGTATCGCGATAATTGCGATAACGACGAGAAGTTCTATCAGCGTAAAGCCGGAACGACGAGAAGGGATGTGCATGGCGCGGCTCCTTTTGGAAACTGGCGAAAAGTTCAGCGTAGTGTAACGGGATAACGGAAACCTAGTAGTCAATTCGAGGAGATACTACCCATCTGTTGTTAAGGAAGCGTTAATCCTGCGTTAAATTCCGCTGAGTATTAGTTTTGCGCCTCGCGGGTGACGGGCATACTTTACAAGCGCAGGAGGTTTATCGCCTTTCGTTGCACAATCTACCCTCAGAAAACGAAACCGAAGACGAAGAGGAGAATATCCATGACTTTGGACGTGCAGGTTATCCGAAAGCGTAGGGGACGGTCTCTTGTTCGCGCCCTCTTTTGTATAGGGGCTCTCCTGCTTGCCGCGCCTACTTTGGCTCTTGCAGGACCTCCCTACTTAACCGACGACCCGGAGACGGTAGAGTATCTACATTGGGAGGTCTATCTCGCCTCTCAGTATAGCCATAGCGCGAGCGGAACGGCGGGAACGGCTCCGCATCTCGAAGTAAACTACGGCGTTCGTCAGAATGTACAGTTGCATCTCGTCATGCCGTTCACATACAACCATCCCATGGGCTTGTTGAGGCAGTACGGCTTAGGCGACACAGAGTTGGGCGTAAAGTATCGCTTTATGCAGGAGACCGCAACCCGTCCGCAGATTGGAATTTTCCCGCTCTTGGAACTCCCGACAGGCGATAGCGGTAGGGGGATAGGTAATGGACAGGCGCAGATGTTCCTCCCTGTCTGGATACAGAAGAGTTGGGGGAGGTGGTCTTCTTATGGGGGCGGGGGCTACTGGGTCAATCCCGGAACGGGCAATCAGAACTACTGGTTTGCAGGCTGGCAGGTACAGCGTAGCCTGACAAAACAGTTGTCGCTGGGAACGGAGATATTTTTCGCATCGCCGAGCGTCGTTGGCGGCAGTAGCCGAACCGGGTTTAACGTGGGGCTAGTGTACGACTTTAACGAAGGTCATCATCTCCTCTTTTCTACCGGAAGTAGCATTCATGGCGACCATAACGACGCGACCTATCTCGCCTATCAGTGGACATTCGGCGCTCGCGAGGCGGCGAAAGAGTAAATTCAACGTAACTACTCAGCCTCGCGAACCTACCTAGCTCCTCCGTTTTTGCGGAAAGTTTCCTGAAAACAGCCATTTTCCCGAACGAGAAAGTGGCATAAAACAAGAAACTTTTGTACTTAATCCCAATAGTTTCTTAAAAACCGCCATTTTCCCAAACGATTAAGATAGGCGAAAACTGGAAAATTTCCGTGATAGGGGCATTGAGTAGTTACGATTCAACTTCAAATAGAAGGGTTTAGAACCATGCTTTTTGGAAATATCGCGGGTATTGATACGCCCGTAGCGCGTCTTGTTATGGGCACGATGGTCTGCTCTACAGATAATATGGAGGTCACGAACGCTCTGCTGGACGCATATCTCGCCATTGGCGGGAACTGTCTTGATACGGCGCGGGTCTACGGGGGCGGAAAGACGGAAGCCGCTTTAGGGCAGTGGTTCACAAGCCGAAACAGCCGCGATAAGGTGATACTCCTTGCGAAAGGAGCGCACCCGAACGCCTCCGGAAAGCGTGTCAATCCGATAGGTATTGCAGAGGACATCGCGATAAGCCTTGAACTGATGCAGACGGACACCATAGACATCTACCTGCTTCATCGCGACGACCCCGATGTTCCGGTAGGAGTGATTGTGGACAGCCTGAATGAACATAGAGAGGCGGGGCGTATTAAAGTATTTGGCGGTTCGAACTGGACGACGCAACGGATACAGGAGGCGAACGAGTACGCGGCGGCGCACGGTCTGCAGGGCTTTTCGGCGAGTAGCCCGCAACTTAGCCTCGCGGTTCCCAACGAAGCGATGTGGGGAGGTTGCTTGTGGGTTACGCCGGAAGATAGCGCATGGTATCAGGCGAATCAGATGCCGCTCTTCCCCTGGTCGAGTCAGGCGAGCGGGTTCTTTACGGGGCGCTTCTCTCCTGAAGAGCGCTCGAACGCGGATGTAACGCGGGTCTACTATAGCGATGGGAACTGGGAGCGCTATCGCCGTGCGACGGAGTTGGGGGCGCAGAAGGGCTTCACCGCGAATCAGATTGCGCTGGCGTATGTCCTGAATCAACCCTATCCCGTTTTTGCGCTGTTTGGACCTCGCACGCCAGAGGAGATGAACAGTAGCCTCCCCGCGCTGGAGGTTTCCCTGACGGCGGACGAGGTGAAATGGCTGAACTTGGAGCGGGACTCGCTGGCGTAGGGGAGCGCCTGCCGCCCTGTGGAAGAGCAGTTTTTCCAACCCTCGCAACGGTTACACGTCGCGAGTATTGGGGTATACTTGCCCATATTCTTAGAGTTAATGGAGACGACAATGGATTACCGTGCTTTGGCGCAAGAGGTTGTGGAGCGTGCGAAACGGGCGGGAGCCGATGAAGCCGATGTTTGGGTGCAGACGGAGACGGAGTTTAGCGTGCAGGTTCGCAAGGGGGAGATAGAGACGCTCTCTCAGGCGAGTAGCAAGGGGCTAGGCTTGCGGCTTTTCAAGGACAAGCGACTCGGCTTCGTCTCCACCTCCGATTTCACCCCCGACGCGCTAGAGAGGCTCATAGAGACGACGCTAGGCATAGCCGCCTTCGCCGACCCCAAAGACGAGAATGCGCTTGCGGATACCGACCCTGCTTTCGCCTTTCCGAACCTTGCGCTCTACGACCCCGCCATCGAAGCAGTCCCTACCGAGACGAAAATCGAGATGGCGATTGCGTGCGAACGCGCCGCTTTCGAGGCGGACGAGCGTATTACGAACAGCGAGGGCGCGGGCTTTGGAAGCGTGGCGGGGGAGACGGTTCTCGCGAATTCGCAGGGGCTTGTCGCCTCCTATCGTAGCTCCAGCTGTTCGCTCTACTGCCAGCCTTTGGCGGAGCAAGATGGCAAAAAGCAGGTGGATTACGACTACGCTTATGTGCGCGAATGGGACAAGATGGAGGATGCGGAGGCGATAGGACGACGCGCCGCCGAGCGCGTGTTGCGTAAACTGGGCGCGAGGAAGGTTCCCACGCAGAGCGCTCCTATTGTTTTTGATAGACGCATTGCGTCGCGGGTATGGGCGGAGGTCCTCGGCGCGGTCAACGGGGATGCGGTCTATAAGGGGATGTCTTACCTCCGCGATAGACTAGGCGATACCGTCGCTTCGGAGATTGTGACTCTTGTGGACGATGGCGCGATTGTTGGCGGGGTCGGCTCCGCGCCGTTCGATGGCGAGGGGCTTCCTACGCAACGCAATGTCATTATCGAAAACGGAATGCTGAAGATGTTCCTCTACGACACGCTGACGGCGCGAAAAGTGGGCGGTGGCGCGAAGTCCACACACAACGCGCGACGCTCTACAGGGGGCGCGGGAGGGATAGGCGCATTCAACCTTCTGCTTCTGCCCGGCGAACAGTCTCCCGAAGCGCTTATTGGGGCTATCTCCAACGGCTTTTTGGTGACGAGCGTGATGGGCGGGGGAGCCAATACCGTTACAGGCGACTACTCGATAGGCGCTTCCGGACTGTGGATTGAGGACGGCAAACCTACCTTCGCCGTGGAAGAGGTGACGATAGCGGGAACGATGGATTCGATACTGAAAGGGATTGACAGAATAGCGAACGATTTGGTCTTTCATGGAAATATCGTCAGCCCCACCTTTAGCGTCGCCGAGATGACGATAGCCGGACTGTAGGAGACCTTTTGCATAAGCCAGGTCGTAACGAGCGAAAATCTTTTGGGTGTGTTTTATTTGAGTTGGTCGGTCTATTTTCGACTCCCAATCCTAGAGACCTACCTACCGTCCTGCGCCCAAGTCAGTGAGACAAAACGCCAAACCTGACCACCTTACAGGCAGATATTTCTCCCGATTCGGGAGAGAGATGTCTGTAGGACAGTTTGAGGCGCATTGGGAGGACGGTGCGGGGCTAGAGGTTACGCCCCGCTTCCCAACCAAAATGAAACATACCCAAACGATATAGGCGGCAAATCTCTTGAAACGCGCTTTGCACGCCTTATTACGAACGCCCAAAGGGGGGATAACAGTGAACCGTCGTGCATTTCTAACAAATAGCGCTATCACCGGACTTGCGAGTTCGCACGCGATGGGCGCGGATTTTCAAAACAAGAGGTTGCGGGTCGGGCTGATTGGCTGTGGTTGGTATGGCAAATGCGACCTCTTTCGTCTGCTTCAGGTCGCTCCGGTGGAGGTGGTTTCGCTTTGCGATGTGGATAAGCGGATGCTCGCCGAGGCGGTTGAGTTAATTTCCCAACGTCAGGTTTCCAAAAGGAAGCCGCGTCCTTTTACGGACTATCGGGAGATGCTTAAAGAGCGAAACATGGACATTGTTCTGATAGCCACTCCCGACCACTGGCACGCCCTGAACATGATAGCCGCCGTTGAAGCGGGAGCCGATGTCTACTGTCAAAAGCCCGTCAGCGTGGACATCGCGGAGGGGCGGGCTATGCTCGCCGCCGCCCGCAAACACCAACGGGTGGTTCAGATAGGCACTCAGCGCCGTAGCACTCCCCATCTGGTAGAGGCTAGAGAGATAGTGCGCGAAGGGCGATTGGGGAAAATCGCTCTGGTAGAGACGTGCTGTTACTATCATATGCGCGCCTCCGGGCGTCCCGCCAACGCGAACCCGCCCACATACCTTGATTGGGAGATGTGGACGGGACCCGCCCCTATGCGCCCGTATAACCCAGTCGCCCATCCACGCGGTTGGCGGGCGTTTATGGAGTACGGCAACGGAATTGTGGGGGATATGTGCGTGCATATGCTAGATATGACGCGCTGGATGATGGGGTTGGGCTGGCCCAAAAGCGTCTCTTCCAGTGGCGGCATTTTGATAGACAAGGCGAGCGTCGCCAATATCTCAGACACCCAAACCGCGATTTTCGACTATGGAGATGTCAAGGCGCTTTGGCAACATCGCACTTGGGGGCAGGCAAGCGACCCTCAGTACCCCTGGAGCGCTACGTTCTACGGAGATAAGGGGACGCTTAAAGCGAGCGTTATGGGGTATGACTTTATTCCCGCACAGGGACAGGCTATCCATAAGGACGTGACCTACGAGTTGGACAAGTACCCTGAAGACAGGACGGAACCCGATTTAGAGAAGCACGTCGCGCCCGCGATACGCCATCATATGGAGGATTTTCTTCACGCCGTCGCGACGCGAGGATGCCCTGTAGCGGATATAGAGGAGGGGTATATCTCCACGGCGACGTGTATCTTGGCGAACCTTTCCATGAAACTAGGACGCACCTTGGAGTGGGACAGCGCAAAACAAGCCGTACTGCACGATGAAGAAGCCAATCGCCTGTTGCACCGCCCCTATCGTAAGCCCTGGGTTCATCCCTAAAGCGGCGGTTAAGCAGCCTTATTAGGGATTCGCTACAGTTGAATTTTCCATAGTCTATCGCAAAATAGGCGTTTATCCTACAGCGCCGCCTTTCGCCCTAGCGCCCCTCGCCCAAGTCAGAAAGGCGAATCAATCTACGTGACCACCTTGCAGACAAGCCCCTCGCTCAGAATTGAAAGAGAGGTATTCGAAGGACGGTGTGAGGGCGCATTGAGGGACGGGCGCGGGGCTAGAGATTACGCCCTTCGCCAACTTCTACTGAAATGAAACACACCCAAATCTTTTGGGTGTGTTTCATTTCGGTTGAGAACGGGATTCCATTTTGGGATGAGTCCGCGAAAA
>CAIJLM010000538.1 GCA_903821495.1 uncultured Chthonomonas sp.
GACCGGAATCGAACCAGTGACACGGGGATTTTCAGTCCCCTGCTCTACCAACTGAGCTATGGCGGCGCGTTGAAACGCTTTTATTTTATCAGACCAACCCCCGTTTGTCAAGGTAGAAATGAACTCCCCTCCTCTATTACGACAAAAATCGTTGTGTTTGCGCCCGTTATCTCCTTTTAAGGCGAGATTTTAGCGGCGCAAAAGCCAACGCGCCAATCCTGTGACGGGAAGTTCCGCCACTGCAAGGCTACGCGCCGCCCCTGCCGCCTCCAGAACATACTCCGCCGCCCGGTAGCCGCTACGCGCCGCCGACTCCATTGTGGAGGGCCAGCCTGTGTCCGTCCACTCCCCCGCCACGAATAGGTTAGAGAGGGGGCTTCTTTGGGAGGGGCGTAGCGCGTCTACTCCGGGGGCGGGAACGAGCGTCCCTTTGGGCCAGCGCACGACCTGCGAACGGACGACATTCGCTTCGCGCGCGGTGGGCAGGGCGGCGCGAACATCCGCTAACACGATACGAAGTAGCTCCTCTTTCGGGGTTTTTGCGAAGCGATGCGATGCGCTTATCACCATGCTGAGGTAGGTTCCTGCGCCTTGCGGGAGGCTCCATGTTTTCGTTTTATTGAATATCCACTCGGTTTCGCGGTCTAGGAGAGCGAGGGCGGGAGGACATTCGATGGGGCGGTCAAACCAGAGGTGTATACCTGCCAAAGGCGATAGCTCCATCTTCTTGAGGTTCTCGAAGTAGGAAACTCCTTCTGTGACGGAAGCGGGTAGTATTTTGAGGAGTAGGTCGAACTGTAACGCGCTCACGTAGTAGTCGGCAGTGACGACGGCTCCATTTTGAAGCGTAATACTCGCTATGCGATTCCCTTCAACCTCTACGCTATCTACAATGGCGCGCGTGAAGGCTCCGCTCCCTCGCTTTTCGAGGTAGGCGAGAGTCGGTTCGGTGTAGAGGGAGCCTAGAGGGACTTTCGGAACGCCGAAGTGAAAGGCGCGTGGGTGGCAGAGAAAGCCTTCGACAAATATCTTGAAAGCGTAGGCGCACGCGGTTCGCTCCAACTCTTCGTTACACGCGCTGATGAGAATGGGGCGCCAGAAGCGTTGTATGGCGCGGGGAGTCTGCCCATGCCGCTGAAACCATGCGGCTATAGTCTCTTGATGGTGTTCGGGACGTTTTCCGGCGCGGAGCATGGCTATCATGGCGTACGCTATGCCGATTTTGTCGCGTAGCCCTAGCGATTTGAAGGCTAGGAAGGAGAGGGAGGTGTGGAGGGGCGCGGGTAGCCCGCATCCCTTGATTTCTGAGTAGTTGCCCGCGCTATCCAGAAACGCGAGAACGTCGTGGTAGTCTATCTGGTCGTGTACGCCAAGTTTTTCGAGGAGGTCGGCGAGGTAGACGCAACAGCGCATCGTGCCGTGCTGACACTCGTCGAGCCTTTCGCCCGTATGGGGGTCTATGTAGGAGGAGGCGCGTCCGCCTAGCAGAGGGCGCTTCTCATAGAGGGTTACGTCGAAGCCAGCGTCCGCAAGAGGGAGAGCCGCCGCTATTCCCGCCACGCCTCCCCCGATAATCGCCACTGACTTTTTACTCATAGTACGGCAGTCCGCTCTCCAATTTCTACTACTTTCTCCCCTCTGAAATATGCGCGAGAATAAACTCCACGAGCGGCGCGGGGTCGTCTAGCCCGTGCGGATGATGTTTGAAACCGGGCTTGACGATAACTTTGATAGAGCCGCCGAGCTTTTCATAACGCTCTTTTATCTTCACGGTGTTCTCGGAATAGGGAACCACCTCATCTGCATCGCCGGCAAGGTGGATGATAGGAACGCGGGCGCGTGCGAGAGGCGCGAGGTTATCTACAGGGTTCTTTTTGTACGCCAACGCCTCCTCTTCGGAGCGGAAGCCGTAGTCCTGTTGTAGTTTCTTCCAGTCTCCAGGACTCCCGGGTCCTTGACCTTTGCCGCCGGGCCAGCTTTTGAAATCGCAGACGGGGTTGTCTCCGTAGAGAACCGAAACCTTTGCGGGATTGGCGGAAGCCCAGTTGTAGATGTACAGACCGCCGCGCGATAACCCTTCTAACACGGGCTTTGCGGATAGCCCAAATCGGCGGGTTAAGTCTTTGTAAAATGCGTCCCAGTGTCTCATTGCGGAGGGCGCGCCGAAGGTGTTTCCGACTTCGATATAGGCGAGGTGAAAGCCCTTTTCCAGAAGCGCTAGGTCTAATTCGGGTCTATGGTCAAAGAACTCCGCCCGCCATACCCAGGGGAGTCCCGCCATCGCTTTGCGGGGAGCGACGACAATCGCCCTGCAACCATCCACTGTCAACTCGTACCGCGAAAAGCCGTGATAGTCCGTAACGTCGCCGCCAAACTGCGGGGGCAGACTCTGCGCGAGGCTTCTTATTCGCGTCTCCATCTCCTCCGAGCGCGTCAACGCTTCTGGCAGGGGAACGCCTTGCGCCATTCCGGGACGCAGGTGCTTGACATCAGAGAGCCAAGCGTCGGTGAGGAGGCGTTGACGGTCGTGGAGTAGCGTGTTGAACTGAGCGATAGGGTCGTCCTGCCGATAGTTCGGGGCTACGAGACCGGGCAGTAAATCCTCCGGCGCGCCCCACGCTGTTAGTATCTCGTGCGCTATGAGCCTATGCCCCAATGTATTGATGTGAACTCCATCTCCTGCGAGAGCGAAGTCGGGTTGGGCTTTTCGTCTCTCCTGTATGTAGGCGTTAATAGGCGTGTGAATGTCTATCACGTTCCAGCCCCACACTCTCCCGGAGAGTAGCCACTCAGAGTACTGACCGAGTACCGAGTCGTAGCCCTCGAACGGGCGACCAGAGGGGTATTGGGGTCTCCCGGCGGGTAGGGTATCGCGCTGAATGGGGTGGGGGTCGAAGGGTGGCGGAGTGACTAGCCATAGCCGAGCGCCCGCCAGTCTCACTTTCTCGCGCAGTAGTTGAACGCCCTCCTGATACTTCGCGAAACGCCCAGTATCAAAGGGGTGGTATATGCCGTCGTTCATTCCGTAGCAGGCGACAACTAAATCTGGATTGACTTTCGCGAGCGCGCGGTCTAGGCGTTCGTGCAGGGCGGGGCGCGGGAAGGCTCCGCCTGCGTGGTTCGGCTCTGTGAGTCCTGAGAGAGTTTCGCTAGGTAGCCCGATATTGATGAGTTCGAAGCGATGGTCAGGAAGATGCGTGTGGAGATAGGAATCCACAATCTCCACATATCCGCCCGAATAGGTGATGCTATCGCCGAGAAAGAGAATGCGCTTCACGCCGCGCAGAGTTTTAAGTAGCCCTTGCGTGTCTTTTTTCGCCCCATAAACGGGCGACGCAAGGGCTATATACGTAGAATAGCACGAGAGTATCGTTAAGAGTAGTAACGAAAGAGGCGTTCGCATTGCGAATTGAAACCTTCCTAAACTTGCTTTGTTTGGCGCTCATCGCTATTTCCACGCGATTCACGCCCTGCCCGTTGCAGCTCCTCCGCAAACCGTTGCAACTCCATCAGGCGCTCGAAACGCTCCTGCACGGCGCGCTTCATGTTCTCTTCAATGAGCGTGAGGTCTAGGTCTTTTTTGTACGCCTCTATCACAGGGTTGAGCGGAAACGGAAACTCTTTTTTTGCCATGTTGGTTTCGCCTTCGACTCCACTGAATGTCATGCCTAGCGTGGCGAAACGACGATACGGCGGTTAGGCTCTTCCCCTTCGCTGTAGGTGCGAATATCGGGGTCTTCCATGAGTATCGTGTGGATGATACGGCGCTCATGGGGGGGCAACGGCTCCATCTCCGCCTCTTGGTTATGCTCTTTGACGGCTTTCGCCATCTCTAAAGCGCGTTCCGTTAGCGTTTCGATGCGCCGCTCTCGATAGCCGCCCGCGTCCAGAATAACGCGCACATCTCCTCGTGTTCGACGCGCAACAATCGTATTACTAATCAACTGGAGAGCGTCTAGCGAGGCTCCAAAGCGCCCGTAGGTAGATCGCATATCGTCGCCCATTATCTCGATATTCAGGTACGCCCCCTGCACATCGCGCACTACCGGGTAGGCGTTCTGCTCCATGCAGTCGCAGATTCGCGTCAGAACCTCGACGGCGATTTGATGCTCTGGCTTGAGCGTAGTTATATCAATCCCCTTTTCTTCACTGTCCATCTTTGAAACCCTCCCTTGTCCGCTCTAAGCGTTCACGGCGGACTTTTCTATAATAGGCGATTATTGGGCTTCCTCTACTGAAATTCCTCCCTGATTTCGAGACTCTCTGCCGTGCAGAGCAGTTTTAATCCATCCACGCCACAGGACACGCTCGATAGATGCACTCTTTCAAAGTTTGACTACCTTATTTCTGGCTCTGAACTCTCCGCTCGTAGCAGTTCGCTGGGGTCATCGAATGTAGCGGAGGCAGGGCGCAACAAAACATCGGGCAGCTCTCTCCCATCGGAGGGGCGCAGGAGAGAGCCGTAGTCCCTAAGTTCTCTCGCTCTCTCCTCCAACACAAGGAGACACTCCTGCGCTTTTGCACGTACCGCCTTCTCCGCAGGGTGTACCGCCACTCTTTTAGCCAAAATTCTAACGCTGGGCAGAGCGCTTGTGGCTCTAATTACGAGGAGAGAGTCTAAAATCGCAGATAAAAAGGCGGACTCCTTAATAATGTTTCCATGAGCGAGCGCGTCGCAGAGTATCTTACGCTGTTTATGGGTGAGCGGAACAGAGGGGTCTAGTTTGGGAAGTAGGTGAGTCAGGAGGCGTATAACCTCCTCGTGCATGATTCCACTCGCCACAGGAAGCGCGTCTAATAGCGCTCCAACACACCGTGTATCCTCCAGTTCAAAAAGACGCAGGAGAGGGTTTGCGCGAGGTCTTGGCAACAAAAGACAGCCCAAAACGCCCAACGCCAAACTCAGCCCTAAGCCTGCCACTCCCCCCTTTCGGGCGCTTGCAAACGCGAATAGCGCCGTGATGCCTGCGCCCCCCAAACAGAGTGTTGAGCATATCACGCAAAAACGTGTTTTTTGTAGTTCTCGGCGCAAATCCTCCAACGCCCCCTGTAAATTTCGCTCATGGGAGGGGTTCATCTACCGAAAATCTTTCCTATCATTTGAAACACGATGATATAGGCGTTGCCCCACGCCTCTTCACGAAAAAAGGAGACTGGTCGGTCAATATTCGCTACAAACGGGCGCAAAACCCATGCCAGTTGAATACCCGTAAAAGCGAATAACACCCCCCAGGCTCGCAACAAAACACGGTGACGCGCATCCTTCTCTATCAGAGGGCGATAGTGTCTCCGCAAAATAATTTGGCTCGCTCCCAACGCGATTCCAAATAACACAGCGTTGAAAAGCACGGTTGCGGTATGATTCACAGTGGAGAAGTTCCATAAAAGCGAGAGCGGAGCCAGCGACGCAAGGACTATCGTCAGCCCGGACTGCGCGGAGACAATGAGGCGAAGCGCTTTAGAAAAGTCCTCTCGAAGCCCCATAAGGTTGTTGAAGACGAAGAAACTCGGTAGACTCAGCATAAAGGTGCATAGAAGCAGTAGTGGAACCTTTACGCCCGCAAAGACTACCTGAGCGATACGTTCAGGGCGAACACAGCTGAAACTTCCCATCGCCGCCCCATAACAAAACCCGAAAACCGAGATGGTCATCACCCATTGACGTAACAGAATCCCCACTGATTGCGTATCTCCGCCCACTCCTCGAAGCGCCGCTTCAGTCTGCATTAAGAACGCTTTCATGGCGAGCCTCTTTTAGAATAGGTGGCGGAGCGCGTTAAGAATCCCCTCGAAGAAACTCGACCCGCGAACGCGGAACAGAGAGAAATGACTATTCGGAGAGCCAAGGAACGGGCGTAGTATCCACGCCATCTGCCCTCCCGCCAACGAGAACATAAACATCCAGATACGAAAGACATTCATCACCTCGCGATGGGTCGCCCTGCCTTGAGAAGCCTCTAAGGTTCCTATAGGGAGAGCCGTTTCTCCCTGGAGTTCCGCCGCCGCTTGGTCTACCTCTTCGCTCAAGAGCGAGGCTTCGCGCAAACGGTTCAGGGTAATAAGCATATAGCGTAGACCTATGATACCGGATATGGCGAACACCACGACATTAAAAACTAGCATGAAGCTATAGCTAGATGTGCTGGCGGAGAAAAAGGCGACAATGGGGCCCAAGGAAGCTAGCACAGTGACCATTATCGCAAGCGAAATCACAAGTAGACGTAGTACGGAGAGCAGGGAGAGGCGCGACCCAACCAGCGCATTAAACACATAGAGAGAGGGAAACGTGACGAGGAGAGTGAGGAAAAACAGAGCGGGAACCTTTATCACCGTGGCGAACGCGGCGAGATAGGCGGACGAACCGCCCCGAAAGACGCTGTATGTCCCCATACACAAGCCATAGACCATTGCAAGCGCCATAATGATAACGGCGAGACCGCCCGTCGGTTGGTCTATCTCCCCCCGCCGGAGAGCGGAGGGCTGGGTGGCTTCGCCCCGCAAGATACGGTCAAGATACTTAATCCACTTCCACATGGAAACACGACTCCTTTCGACGTAAAGCGATAGCGTCGCCGCGCCTGTTACTCCATTTCAACAGCGCGACATAACCTGAAACACAGAGTACTTTTAATTTCAAAGTACTCTGGAAACATTGTAGCCGCCTTTCGCGCTCTTGTCAAGACTCGCAAAGAAAAAACACTCTCCTAAATCCTGTGGCGACAACTGCGCCTATAGTTATGGGTTGGGGGTTGGCTTCGTAGACGGTTCTATGTCTTTTCGCCTTCTGCACTGTCTAAACGTCAAACCCATCTGAATCTTGCCTTTTGTAAAAAGTCTTACCGAACGAGAGAGGTGACAAGCCCCTCTCTGTCGAAATTGAGCGCAAATCTAGCCTTACTTTTGAGGATGAGGAGCGTTGTCTCTTATGCAGACGGAACTCGAAAGCGAAGTCATCACAAGCCGTCAGAGGCTGATTCTGCTGATAACCACGCTTGCGGCTGCGCTTTTGGGGGCGCGTTCCTGTTTTCCTCTGATAGCGGGACGCACGCCCCATAGCGTGAAGTACGACCTCGACTGCATCTGGCTGATGACGGGCATTGAGCCAACGCGCAGTTTCGCAGGAACGTTGCGCTGGTGGACGGGGGCTTGGTGCTGTGACTTTGTGCCGTACTATCGTCCCGCCACCTCGCTCCTCTTCTGGGTGGAGTATCGGCTGTTTGGAGCGAACGGGTTGCAGGGCTTTACGCTCGTCCACCTGCTCTCTCATCTCGTCATGGCGACTCTGTGCGCTCTTTTTCTCGCGGAACTCGTAGGCTGGCGGCGGGCTACCCTCGCTATGGCTCTATGGGGGCTACACCTTTCCCGCTATCTTGGGTTAGGCGATACCTCCCACACCTTCCCCGTCTGGAAAGACAGTTGCGACATCTGGTGCTGTATCTGCTATATTCTTGCGCTCTGGGCATTTCTGCGCTCTCTTCGCACAGATAACCGCCGCTACCTCTGGGCATCCGTGTTCGCCTTCTTTGTCGCTCTAACATTTAAGGAGATGGCGTACACTCTGCCCCTTATGCTACTTCCGATTTTATGGTATGAGAAGCGGTTGCGCGAGCGTTATCTCAGCCTCGCGCCCTTTTTTTGCGTGGCGTTGTTCGCTCTCGCCTATCGGTTTTGGGCGCTACAGGGACCGGGCTTTCGGAACGGCACAAACGGCGCTTGGCGGCACAGGACGATCGTAGACTTGTGCGGACCTCCTGGAATGTACGTTGTGAACGGCAACTCCCTGCCTATCGCCTTCGTTCTACTGCTTACCGCGATAGTTCTGTCGCGGAGTCGAAAGCGCGTCGCGCTAGGGCTGGCGGTAGCCTGTGCGGTGGTTTGGGGGTTCGCAAGCCTACAGACGGGTATTTCGATGGACGACCTGCTCTACCGCTTTCTTACGCCGCCTATGTGGATAGATACCTTCTATGCGGGCTTTTTCCTTCTACTTGTCTTCCAGTTTCTAGCCAATCGGCGCAGAGAGCAGTGGTTTGGGTACGCTTGGGTGGTCGTCGCGCATATCCCGTTGATGGCGATGCCTGTCGGAGAGCATGGCTTCTACCTCGTTGCGATAGGCTGGTCTCTCTGGCTGGGAGAAGCCCTTTGGGATGCGGCGAGTGTTCTGCAAAAGCGCTTGCACGCAGGAAGGGCGCGTATCGTCTAGCGATACGCGCCCTCTATCTCATCCCTCTCATTCACGCCCTGCTACGGCTTTGGTTTCGGGGGCGCGGGTTGCCGCCTTACGCGGACGGCGCGAACGGGCTGTTGCGCCGCCCGCATACGTCGCGCAGGGGATGGCTTCTTCTTTTTACGCGCCTCTATGCCGTCAATCGTCTTCACCATCTTGTCTAACGTACCCTGCGCTTGACGAACGTTCTTTTGCGCCTGAGCGGTATTATTGTTGCCCTGCGCGTGGGTCAGAGAGGCTGACACGCTCGCTAGCGCCAGTGAAATCACCCAAAAGCGAATCTGTTTGGATACCATGTTCCTATCTCCTTTTTGTGTTATCACTCTTTGACGACACGACTACGGAACATGGGAAGAGGCGAGAACTCTCTCCACCTCCGCCTCCCAAGTTCCCGCTATCTGTACGCCATACTCCCGCACTCCGCCAGTCGCTTCCGCGCCTGTCAGGATGGGGCGCTTTTCGCGTGCAAAACCCGCCAAAGCCGTTCCACTCTGGTCTGCATTGATAAAGTGAAGGGCGACTCCCGCACGCTCTTTGTCGGTGTTGTTCGCCCCTGTCGCATGAGGCGTTCCATACGCGAAAAAGACCACGCCTCCCGCAGAAATCTCTACAGGGACTGCTTGCGACTCGTCGGGAAAACAACGAATATGGTGGTCGCTTTGCGGGTCTCGTTCGTGAGGGAGTTCCTCACGGAACATTCTCGGAATCACGCGGAGCGTTCCGTTGGCGGTTGTCGCATCGTGTACCGCCGTCCAGAGCGCCGTCCCTTTTAGAGGGTCGTCTATCTGAAAGTAGGCTCCGTCTTGGTGCCAATTTGTACCAGAACCGTGTCGTCCGGGTTTCAAAAAGACCTGGTCTAAGTGAAAAACGACAGGTTCTCCTATCAACTGTCCCACCGCCTCCGCCACTTTCGGCGCGAAGGGCATAGCGCGAAAGAGGTCGCTATGCGGCGACATGGGGCAGAGTTGAAGATTAAACTGAGTTTGGGAGTGGGTCACTCCATCGCCATCGGTAGCGATGTTTCGTAGTTTCCCAACCTGAACCAGTCGCTCCAACTCCACCCGCATCGCCTTAATCTCTTGCTCACTCCAAAAATCGGGAACCGCAAGCCACCCCTCAGCCTGAAAGCGCTCAACCTGTTCCTCCGTAAGTTGCATTGGTCTCTCCTTCAACGGAATGCTAGTCTGCCCGACTCATTATACCCAGAAGTAGGAAAAGGCATGAAGGACTCGCTTGTCTTCTAGCGCTTCGTTACTTTTCCATGCACAACCTCGTCCTAATGAGCTGTGTTTGTCTAATGAATCGCGCTGGAACGCTTTTTCGTCTCAATGTTCGCCTTTATGTTATCGAGAACAAGATTCTCCGTCTTTCGCGTCTCGCCTCCGCTTGTCAGAATCGCTCTCTCTAGCGCGGGAATATCCAGTCTTCAACCTCCCATGAGCCGTCGTCGCTCGTAGCATCCGCTGCAAAGGACTTAAATGTCGCTAACTTTGCTATAAAGATGAGCATAAAGCGTTTCCCCGATGGTTGCCACACTACGGTAATAGGGTAGCGCTCATCGCCAGCAAAATCTTCCGGCAAATCAAAAGGGTGTGTTTCATTTCGGTTGAGAACGGGATTCCATTTTGGGATGAGTCCGCGAAAAGCGCGAAAA
>CAIJLM010000539.1 GCA_903821495.1 uncultured Chthonomonas sp.
CTGAAAGAAGGGCTGCTTTACGAGGGTGTCTGAAAAGAGGGCTCGAAAGAGGCCGGGGCGCCCTTGCCACCACTTGAGCCAGTGTTTGACCAGTGTTTGACCAGTGTTCGACCCGTGTTTGACCAGTGTTTGACAAGCGCCTCGTGGGGCGTTATTTTGTAGGTGTAGATTGAACCCGATTCCAGGGCATGACTTTCAGAATGAGTAGCATAGGACACCATCCCGTAACGCTAGATAGAAAGAGCATGAAGCCTACGAAGAGCGCTCCCGCCGCGAACCAGCGATTAAGAAGTAGAGAGGCGAGCGTGAAGGCGAAGACGAGAAACCCCGCCACGCCGCGCACCTGCTGTTCGAGCGGGACGATTCCTTTGTTCATCTGCGCGGGTAGCCCCGCCTCCCGCCACGCCTTCAGTCCCCCGCACACATCCACGACTCGATTCATTCCCAATGCGCGTAGGCGTTGCGTCGCCATTGCGCTACGGTTCCCCGACGCGCACATCACGCAGACCTGAGCGTTGTCTGGTATCTCTCCCACGCGGCTCTCTAGTTCTGGTAGAGGGATGCACTTTGCGCCCTCCGCGTGTCCGCGTGCGTACTCGTCGTAGCCGCGCACATCAATCAGCACCGCCTTGCCGCTGGAGAGGAGATTAAAGACCTCAGCGCAGGGCAGGGCGCTGTCTGTAGTCGGTTGTTCAGAAGTTGCGTTCATGTCGCCTCTTGCATAGTGATATAACAATATCGCTATGTTCTGTGTAAATAAAACTAGCCTACTTGGTGCAGACGGATACAGTCGAGAAGCATAAGCACGCTTCTCTCCGCGATGGAGTAGTAGATGAAACTTCCCTCGCGCTTCGCCATCAGCACTCGCTGGTCTTTCAGGATACGAAGTTGCTGACTTACGATGGCTTGCTCCGCTCCGCACGCATCTATTATCTGCGTCACTGTGCGCGGTTCGCCCGAAACTTGAAGATAGTCGAGTATACGCAAGCGCAAGGGGTGCGCCATATTGCGAATTACGGGGGCGACTCTTTCCAGAGTCTCCATATCTATTAAACTGTCTTGAGTCGTTTTGTTCATAAGAATATAGTTATATCACTATCTTTCCGTTTTGTCAAGAGGTTAGGGTAAAAATAGGGGAGGTTGAGTGACTACCACCTACCATAATTTTGTTTTTGGAATTCAGGAAGGAGTTCACGCTACAAATAACGAATTAGGACAAAATGTAACATTTAGGTTTAGAGAGGGACGCTGTAGTTCACTATGATGGTTTTGATGAATGTAGAGGCGACTGACCCGCAAGTAGACGAGGTTATCGCCAAAATTGAGGCATTTCACGCGCACCCCATACGCCTACCCGGAGACGACCATGTCGCGATAGGCGTAGCCAGCGCCATTTCGCCCGACCTGCGCCCCCGCCTTACCGAAGCCCTCTCCCTCCTACCCGGAGTGGATAGCGTCGTTCAGATAAGCCGCCCCTTCAAACTCGCCTCGCGTGAGTTTCGCAAGGTAGACACTGTTTTCACGCTCAAGGGAGTCGTGATTGGCGGAAAACAGTGCGTCATCACAGGGGGCCCCTGCTCGGTAGAGAGCCGTGAGCAGATATTCGAGACGGCGAGGGCGGTTCAGGCTTCGGGCGCTAAGATACTGCGCGGCGGCGCGTATAAGCCCCGCACCTCCCCCTACGCCTTTCAGGGGCTTGGCAAGGAGGGGTTGGAACTACTCAAAGAGGTCGGCGACGCGCTGAACATCGTCACCGTCTCCGAAGTGATGGATACCGCAGACGTTGCGCTAGTCGCCGAGTATGTGGACATTTTGCAGATTGGCGCTCGCAATATGCAGAACTACCCTCTGCTGATTGCGGCGGGGAGGAGCGGACATCCGACGCTACTCAAGCGGGGTCCCAGCGCGACAATAGACGAATTTCTGTTGGCGGCGGAGTATCTGCTCCACCATGGAACCGAGCGCGTGATACTCTGCGAACGCGGGGTTCATCCTATAGACCGCGCGTATACGCGCAACACACTCGATTTGAACGCCGTTCCCGTGCTGAAATACCTGACGCATCTACCCGTGTTTGTAGACCCCGCGCACGGCGTAGGAGTGACCCGCTACGTCTCCGCAATGGCGCGGGCGGGACTAGCGGCGGGGGCGGATGGTATAATGGTAGAAGTGCATCCGAACCCGAAGGAGGCTCTCTCCGACGGAGCGCAGTCGCAAACGCCCGCGCAGTTTGACGAGATGATGCAAGAACTACGCAGAGTCGCGCACGCTATCGGCAGAGACCTATAGCGAGGTATCTGCACTTCTCAATCCGTATTTTTACTACATAACGCGCTAAAGACCAACGAATAGGTCTCTATCTCTATCGAATGGAGGACATACTTGAACGCACCGACCTCTGATAACCATGCGTCTTACGACAAGACCAAACTCTTTCTCCTGAGCGTTATCGCTCTAGTCACCGCAGGAATGGCTTTTAGCATTCGCGGCGGCATCACCTCCGACCTTCAAAAAGTCTTCTTTGAATCCAGCGACCCCACACACGCGGCGGCGCGTGTCACTGCCGTTACAGGGGCGGCATTCCTCGGATTCGCTATCTCCGTGTTAGTCGGTAGCCCCCTGTGCGACTATCTAGGGATGGGAAGACTGCTCGGATTAGCGGCAGCACTCTTCGCGGCGGGCATTGGCGGCACGATAGTCACCCCTGTGGGCGAAGGCGCTCAAAATATGCTCTGGATGAGTATGTTCGGCATGGGCTTGGCGCACGGGCTTGTGGAGGCGGTTATCAACCCGCTTATCGCCACGCTCTACCCAAAAGACAAGACGCACAAACTCAACGTGCTACACTCGTGGTGGCCCGGCGGCATCATCATCGGCGGACTGATAAGTGCGTCGGGGATTGCATGGAAGGTTCAACTTATCATCGTGTTGATTCCCGCCATCGCATTTGGAGCCATGCTTCTCGGCGCGAAGTTCCCTCCCACCGAGCGAGTCGCGGCGGGCGTCTCTAGCGGCGAGATGTTCAAAGAGGCGCTTCGCCCCCTCTTTATCGTCTTCTTCCTCCTGATGTTCCTCACCGCCTCCACCGAACTGGCGCCGGGACAGTGGGTAGATGCCGCCCTTACTCGCACCGTTCACTTCCGAGGCATTCTGCTTCTCGTCTATGTGAGCGGACTGATGTTCGTCATGCGCTACTTTGCGGGGCCCCTCGCGCATAAACTTTCGCCTGTCGGGTTGCTCTGGTTCTCCTCCCTTCTGGCAGGTATTGGTCTCTTCCTGTTGGCGACTGCGAACTCGCCTATAACGGGCTTGCTTGCCGCGACGGTCTGGGGCGTAGGCGTGTGCTATATGTGGCCCACCATGCTCGCCGTCACCTCCGAGCGCTTCCCGAAAGGCGGCGCGTTCCTCATGGGAGTGATGGGGTCTGCGGGAAACCTCGCCATCTTCTTCGTGCTTCCCAAACTGGGGCAGATTTTCGACGAAGCGAAACTTGCGGCGGCTAAGTTGCAAAACCTCGACTTCTCTGCGCTTCAAGACGCAGCGAAGACAGACACAGGCAAAGCGGATACGCTCAACACCATACTCTCTTCCGCTTCCGAGACCTCTTTCAAAGCGGTAGCGATGATACCCATCGTTCTGGTCATCGTCTTCGCGCTTATCTGGTTCTACGATAAGTCGAAGGGCGGCTATAAGGCGGAGCGCCTAGATTCCTCAGACTAAGAGGTCTTGCTCTGTGTGTTTTCAATGTAGGAGGCGAAATTTTGCCTCCTACATCTGTTTTGTGTGAACCAAATCTGAACGCCATATCATCACTATAGAGGGGAGTGTTTTCCTATGCCTGTTACATCGCCGCGAAGGTTTTCGGTCTCTACGTGGAGTCTACATCGAACCATCGGAGTCACCTACCCCGATTCGCCCGGTCAAGCCCGTCAAGGACGCACAGAGACGTGGGGCGCGGGAACGGTTGACCTATTAGACATTCCCGCAACGGTGGCGGCGGCGGGAATACATACCCTCGAAATCTGCCATTTTCAGATTCCGAGTCGGGAAGAGAGTTACCTAAGCGAACTGCGCCAAGCGTTGAGCGACGCGAAGGTGGAACTCTTCTCCGTTCTTGTGGACGCGGGCGACATCACCGACGCGGCTCACTCTGACCGCGACTTGAAGTGGGTAGGCGAGTGGGTGGATACCGCCGCGCAGTTGGGCGCGAAACGCGCTAGAGTGATAGCGGGTAAGGCTCTGCCAACCGCCGAAAACCTCGCCCTCAGCAAGCGCAATATGCGCGAACTCGCCGACAGGGCGAAATCGCAAGGCGTTCGCCTCACCACCGAGAACTGGTTCGACCTGCTTTCGCGCCCCGAACACGTACACGAACTGCTAGATAGCCTAGACGGAGATGTGGGGCTGAACCTCGACTTTGGAAACTGGGGCGGCGAAACCAAGTACGCCGACCTAGCGGCTATCGCGCCCTACGCCGAGTCGTGCCATGCGAAGTGCGCCTTCGTCGCGCCTGGCGAACCCGACAGCGCAGACTATCGTCACTGCCTAGACCTTTCGAGAGAACAGAATTTTTCGGGACCCTTCACGCTCATCTATGATGGCGCGGACGACAACGAGTGGGCGGGGCTTGCCATTGAGCGGGAGATAGTGCGTCCCTATATCGCGTAGACGCTCGCTTTTTGAGCCTATCCTGATAGCCTCGCAATTTAGCCCCCTTCCCGAAATGGGAAGGGAACGGGGGGGTGAGGTTGAAAATGTCGAACTTAGAGCATGAAGAAGAGAATAGAGCGTTCGCCCCTCCCTTCCTAGCCGCTCTTACAAGCGATGAGGAGTGGGAAGAGATACTACAGGGAGTGGAGGTCTCCGAAGGGGAGTCCCTCCATCCTGCGGTTGCGGAGGCGCGTGTCACAGTGGCGCGGTTAACGCACGAGGGACCCCAACATGGGCGAGGACTGCTCGCTACGCTCTGGCTACTCGCCTCCCCCGTCTTCGCTACTCTGGCGCTAGTGAGTATCTACGCAGGAGAGTCGGGCTGGCTGGCATTGAACGCCTTCTTAATGCTCACCGCCCGCAAACTCTACCAACTCACTAATCAGAATGAGCAGATGCGCTCTGCGATGAACGTGCATGGAGCCACTACCCAGTGGATTGGCTCTCTGGCGGAGGCGCTTCGCTGGCCCGCGCCCCGCGCCCAAAAAATTGCGACCCACCTCCTCACTACCCTCCTGCCTCATGCTACGCAGGAGGACTGGGATACCCTCACCCACACTCAGCGCCACATCCTGTATAGCCGTCTCGACCCCCAGTACATCCACTCGGAATCCGATATGATTCTGGCGCTCCTTACGGGGTTACAGAACATACAGAATACGGAAGCCCTCTCCGCCGTAGAACGGCTCTCCGACATAAGAGGGTGGTCTACGGCGAGGCGCAAAGTGCGCCTCGCCGCAAAAACGTGTCAAGCCATACTGGAAAAACGAGAGTTTGAGGATGCGGCGCGAATCTCGCAAGCGGCTATGGCGGAAGCGGGTATAGAGGTGAAAGCGGAGCCTGTTGAGACTTCACAAGAGAGTGTCCCCGCAGAGCTGGAGCGCCTAATAACCAGTATTCGCGAAGAGCGAGACAAAGCGATGCAACCCGGCATGAGGTTGCCCTACCTCCTCGCGTCGTGGTGCGTTATTGTTCCCTTCACAGGCGCTCAGGCGTTTATGAGTTTCAAGTCGGGTAACGCCTCACTGGGGGCGGCATGGCTTCTAGCGACCGCGCTGGGTTCGCAACTACACCGCATCACCCTGCTACCCGGCAGGTCGGAAGAGATGAAACAGCTCGCGCAGTACGATTCGGTCAAGGGAGTAGGCTTTTTGGCGGAGGTGCTAGAGTGGCCCGATACCTCCGCGCAACTCGCGGCGGGCGACGCGCTTGTACGCCTGCTTCCGCGCCTAAAGTCTAGCGATTCGCCCCTTCTGAACGAGCGGCAACGCGCCTGCCTCTATCACCGCCTGAAACTCTCCAATGCGCGAAAAGACTACACTCTGATAATGGCGATTTTGAAGGCGTTAGAGCAGGTTGGAGATTTGAATGCGGTGGGGTATGTGAAAAAACTTTCAGAGTCGCGCCCTATGACCGCCGTGCAGAAGCGAATTGTACAGGCGGCGCAGGACGCTCTGCCCTACCTACAGAGACGGGCGGATAGGAACGAGGGGAGCCAATACCTCCTTCGCGCCTCTCATGCGGTGGACTATGCGCCTCAAGAGCTGTTACGCCCCTCCTCCGAAAACGCTACGCCTTCGGAGGAGCTGTTGCGCCCTCGCGGACACACAGAAGAGGAGTAAGACCTACTCTACAATAGCGACTCCCCGTTGCTTCAAGAGTCGACTTGGCGTTGCCTGAACGGGCTTATCGTCGCGCCAATGCGCCTGCTCCTGCGGGGTCAAAAGGTCAAAAACCCGCTTCTCTGCAACCGTGTGAAGGCGACCTATCTCCGTGCGCGCCTCTGAGGAGGGTTGCAGGAAGTCCGGAGTTCCTGCGCTCTCTACACTCGCGCTATTTAGCCAATCGTCAAGGGCTTTGCGGAGTACCCCTGCGCTCTTCTGTTTGAACTCAGTGGTAATCTCCTCCGCTTTTTCCTGAACTTCCGGGCGAATATGCGCCTCTTTGGCAAACGTTGTATCGGCAAGCCTCAGAATACCGTGCCTCGCTTCCGCTATAGAGACTACAGACCGCGCCTCTTGCGCCAAGGCGGAGACGCTACTCGTGTTGGTAGCGGCGTTTGGGGTCTGCATGGAGTGATGGTAGACCATCAAGCCTCCCACGCAAGCGATACTAGAGAGCCACAACGTAGTATGTCGTGTTTGTAGCATTAGGAATGTGTCCTTCCTTTAAGTCTCCGAAACGCTCTGAGCGCTTGGGAGGTCGTTTTCTCGTCCTCACATGAGTATAGACGTAGTGGAAGGGGGAAGGTTTCACAATATACGAAAAAATTCGTACTAATATCGCCTCTATTTTACGGCGCTATTCGGGCGAAGGGCTAACCACGATGGAGGCGGCGAGCGAGGTACTGCGAAAGGGCGAGGTCTATGGGTTGGTCGGTAGAGAGGAGTTGATAGTCCATGCTCAACTCTCTGCAACCGCGCTTGAGTTTGTCGGAGTACTCTTGAAAAACGCGAAGGTACTCGGCGCGGAGGGCGTTGGGGTCTGCGGCGAGAGGGGCTTCGCCCTCCATTCCCTCGAAAATCGTACTGTCGTCGAAGGGGAAGGTTATCTCGTCCTTATCCAGTATATGAAAAATGACGACCTCGTGCTTGCGGTAGCGGAAGCGCTGTAGCCCGCGCAGTATCTCATCCGGGTCTGCAAAGAGGTCGCTCAACAGAATAATCATGCCGCGCCGTTTTATTCGCTCCGCAAGGTCGTTGAAGGTTGCGGCGAGGTCGGTCTTGGGCTGGCTCTCCTTGCGCTCTAAGGTTTCGAGTAGAAGCCTCATGTGCGCGGAGGTGCTGGCGGGGGGGATAAACTGATTCACTTTTGAGTCGAAGGTGGCTAGTCCCGTCGCATCGCGCTGTTTGAGCAGAAGGCTGGCTATCGCCGCCCCCACGATGGCGGCGTATTCGCGCTTGGAGAGCGGCGAGTTTTTGCCCTTGTAGTCCATGCTGGAACTTGCATCGAGCAGGAGCATGGCTTTGAGATTAGTCTCTTCCTCGAACTGCTTGATGTGGTAGCGGTCGGTTCGAGCGTACACCTTCCAGTCTATGTGGCGGATTTCGTCGCCCGGCACATAGTCGCGGTGTTGCGCGAACTCCACGCTACTTCCCCGGTGCGGGCTTTTGTGCATACCAGAGATAACACCCTCGACAACCGCCCGCGCTCTCAGTTCGAGGCGCGAGATTCGGGCGAGGGTTTGCGGGTCGGCTAGTTGTCGGGCGGGAGCGTCCATTGGTTACTCGTCTCTCTCTTGCTTCTTAGCAGGTCGAAGCAACTCTTCCAGTTTCGTCTCTACCGGGTCGTGCGCGGGGCGCAGTAGGGAGGCTGTCTCGCACTTTTTCTCAATACTCTCTCTCAGGCGTTGCAAAGCCATCCGCGCCGCATCCGCAACCTCTTGCGCCGGAGAAGAGACGCTCTTCTCACGGGCAAGCGCCTCAAGAGTCATGACGCTCGCTTCCCAGTAACGCGGAACTCCCTCCAAAATAGCTAGAACGACTCGTGCATCCTGATAACCATGATGGAGCGCGGAAAAGAGCGACCAGCGCGTTTCAGGAGCGAGTTCATGAGCCTTTTCCTTGTCAAAGCGTGACAGGCAGTGACAAAACCTATCTGTGAGGACGGTTACATCCTCCCGTCCATGCGCCCCGCGAACCATCAAGAGTAACAAGATGCCTATATAGCGGGTATCTTCTGGCTGTGCGGGGAGCAGTTCCGCTATCCTTTTCCATACGGAAATTAGGGGCGATTGCGTCCACAGGGCGCTCCAAGAGCCATCCGTCAAAGCGTTAAAGTCAGGCGCGTTTTCGTATTTGCAAGCGTACTCTAAAAACTGTAGCCTCTCCTCTTCCGTGAGCGCTTTCACCTCCGCTATAGCAGGCGTGTAGGCAGACTCTTTCCGTGCGGAAAAGCGCTTCCATAGGCTGTAGAGCACCATCTCGTTCATCCGGTCACTCGTCTCTCTCTTGTTTCTCAGCGGGTCGAAGCAACTCTTCCGGTTTGGTCTCTATCGGGTCGTGCGCGGGGCGCAGTAGCGAGTTCGCTTCGTTCGGCGGGTATACAGGACGAAGAAGTGCGTCGTTCTCTTTTTTCTTTTTGATGTTTTTCACCAAACAGCGATAGGCTCTATCCGCCTCCTCCACAACTTGTCGCCTTTCGGAAGAAAATTTACCTCCCATCAATAGTACATTCAGTCGAGGCAGGAACCCCTCATCATACAAAAAAGGGACAACCTCCAGTACTGCTAAAGTCAGTTCGATATCCTCGTAAGGCGATGCCAAAAGCTCAAGAAGCATTCTTCGCGTATGTTGGGAGGGAGGCATGGTGCTACTTTGGTCAATACCTAGTTGCACGTTTTTGACAATACTTACTAGGCAAAAGCGGAGGGGAGCTTCCAACTCCTCTACCTTCTCCTCTCCGTAGGCTCCAGTAGCCTGTAGACTAGAAATAATCGCGATATAACGCCAATCCGTCGGACACTCTGGAAGTAACTGAACAACTCTTTTCCAAACAGAGAGCGACGGAATGCTGAACCCTAGATGTTTCCATAGCCAACCCTTTAGCGGGTAGAAATCTATGGCGTTATTGGGCATACAAGCGTACCTTAAGAACTCTATCCGCGTCTCTTCGGGTAGTGCCCGCACCTGCTCCATTGCGGGTGTGTAAATAGAGTCTTTCGATGCGGAGAAGTGTCTCCATAGGTTGTAGAGTGCCCGCTCGTACACTACACTACTCGTTTCTCTCGTGTTTCTCGGCGGGTCGAAGCAGCTCTTCCGGCTTGGTCTCTATCGGGTCTTGCGCGGGGCGCAACAGCGAGTTCGCTTCGTTAGGCGGGTATACCGGACGAAGAAGGGAGGCTACCACTTGTCTCCCTTTGATATTCTTCTCTAATTGGGTATAAGCAATGTCCGCAGACTCTGAAACGCGCCGCATATCGGGGGTAAGTACCCCCCTGCAAGATAGTAGTTCCAACGGCTCCAGAAACCGCTCGTCATATAAAAAAGGGGCTATCCTTAAAATGGCAAGAGTCAGGCTGATATCCTTGTAAGGCGAATCCAACGGATCAAGGAGTAGCTTCCGCGTCTTGGAGGGAAGCGACTCTATTGCGTCTGCATGAAGCCTTGACAAGCAAAAGCAGAACGGGGCACTCAAGACCTTTATATCTTCCTTCCGTAAAGCTCTCTTATCCCACATGTCTAGCCATGCGCCCAGATACCCTAGACCATACTTTCGCAGATGCAACAGAATAGGCAAATAGCGGATGTCTCTGGGTTGTGCAGGGACTATTTCTACAAAGCGTTGCCAGACAGAGAAATACGGTTTAGGCGGGAAGAAGTACTCCCAAAGCCAACTATTCACTCGCCCGCAGTCCAGCAAGTTTTTGGGGGTGCAAGCGTACTCTAAAAACTGTAGTCTCTCCTCTTCGGTGAGCGCTTTCACCTCCGCTATAGCAGGCGTGTAGGCAGACTCTTTCCGTGCGGAGAAGCGTTTCCACAGTTCATCAAGCTCTCGCTCGGTCATTTACGGGTCGGGTCGGCGGGGCGCGGTATCTCTTTCAGGAGGCGACGCACGATGTCATCGGAGGCGATGCCCTCCGCCTCCGCATTGTAGTTCGTAACGATACGATGACGCAGAACGGGAAGCGCAACCTCCACCACGTCTTCAATGGTGACATGGAGCCGCCCGTACAGACCAGCGCGGGCTTTTGCGCCGAGTATGAGGTACTGCGAAGCGCGAGGTCCCGCGCCCCACGCTACCCACTCCTGTATAAACTTAGGTGAATCCGCCTCTTTGGGGCGAGTGGCTCGGCTCAGGGCGGCGGCGTACTGAAAGATGTGGTCGCCGACGGGAACGCGCCGCACAATATCTTGAAGCCGCAATATGTCGTCCGCCTGGAGTTTCGATTTCAGGTTGGCTTTCTGCCCGCCCGTCGTCATCTTCATTATCTGTATCTCTTCGGCGGCGCTCGGATAGCCGACCGTCACCATGAACATAAAGCGGTCTAGTTGCGCTTCCGGTAGCGGATAGGTTCCCTCCTGCTCGATGGGGTTCTGCGTCGCGAGAACAAAGAAGGGGCTAGGCAGGTCGTTGGACTGCCCGCCAATAGTGATTTTATGCTCCTGCATGGCTTCGAGGAGCGCGGCTTGCGTTTTGGGCGGGGTGCGGTTTATCTCGTCCGCAAGAATCATGTTCGCGAAGAGGGGACCCCGCAAGAAGACGAACTTGCGCTCCCGCGTAATGGGGTCTTCCTGAATGATTTCGGTTCCTGTAATGTCGGCGGGCATGAGGTCGGGCGTGAACTGTATCCGCTTAAAGGAGAGGTCGAGTATCTGCGAAAGCGTGCTGACAAGGAGAGTCTTAGCGAGACCGGGAACGCCCACGAGGATGCAGTGTCCCCGCGCAAAGATGGCGATAAGCAACTCCTCCACTACCGCCTCTTGCCCTATCACTACATTTTTCAACTCATTGCGAATCGCGTCGAAGCCTTCGCGGAGCTGTCTCAGGCGCTCCATGTCGTTCTCGGTCTCAACGGCGGAGCCGTTCTGGTTGGCAGTCATGCGCGGGTATTTCTCCTTCAATCGTGTTTTGATACAACAGTTTTCGGGTTCAAGGGCGGATAGGCAAGGGTTTGAGATAGGAAATCTGGCAGTTGGGAGTGATTGCGCTCTCTACGCCCGCGCCGTCCCTACCCGTACTACAAGGCTTCCGCACTGACCCAGCTACCCCTTCACAAGGGGCAGGGCGAATGCCGAAACTGCAAGGCTTCCGCACTCCTCAAAACCTATCAGCGAACGGGAGCATTGCAGGTCTCCCCTTTGTGAAGGGGGAGATTTAGAGGGGGTGGCTGGGTCAGAGCGACAAACTTCCCGCCATCTGTCCACCCCTAAACTCGAAACAGGATAGGGGAGGCTGAATAGTTGCCTGTATTCAACAAATCGAATCGCTATAAAGCCAAGCCTTGCAGACAGGTCTTTCTCCCGAATCGGGAGAAAGATGTCCGCAGGACAGTATGAGGGCGCATTGGGAGGACAGCGCGGGGCTAAAAGTTACGCCCCACTCCTCAACTCATTGGAACGCAATTCAACACTATAGGCGCGTAGCGCCGCCTCGACTTTGGGTTGCGCTACGTCCGGATTTAGTCCGAACGTGACCGCAAGAGAGCCGTCCGGTTTATAGAGGGAGAGTACGGGGTACTCTCGCCCGAACAACTCCTCCGTTCCGAACATCGCATACGCAACCTGCTCCCACTTCAAATCAGCGCCTGACATCGTGGCGAAGGGGTGCATAAACATCCCCATGGGACTGCCGTACCGCACGCGCTCTCTGGAAAGATGGATAGTTACATCCGAAGCGCCGCACAAAAATGCAATGTGCATAAAACCGCCAATAAATGCGGAAACGAGAGCGGTAACGACGATGACGGCGACTAGACTGGGCGGATTGGGGTTAGATGGCGAACCTTTTCCTGCAAAATACCCCAGAGCGTTTAACCCGACAAAGAAAGCTAAAGAGTAGAAGACTATCACTTCGGGATGTTCTTTGTGATAGCGGCGGTACTTCGCGCCGCAGTACTTTCGCGGCTCATGCCAGCTCGGATGAATCATAGCCGCTCCCTACCCTTTCCGGTACGCCTCATCCAGCAACTCCACCGGGTGGCATATACGCACCGACAAGCCCGCCTCCTTTGCGCCCTGCTGAATCCACGCCAGACAGCCCGGATTTCCCGTCGCGATAATGCTCGCGCCCGTAGCGCGGAGATTGCCTATTTTGCGGTCGAGGAGGCGTTTCGCCATCTCCGGCTCCGTGATGTTGTAGGTTCCCGCGCTTCCGCAACAGGTATCCGACTCCTCCATCTCCACCAGTTTCACGCCCGGTATCTGTTCGAGGAGTTGGCGCGGTTGCAGGCGCACCTTCTGCCCATGCGCGAGGTGGCAAGCGTCGTGGTAGGAGATAGTCGCGTCTATGCGTCCCTTTGGCGGGGTTATGCCAATCTCGCCGAGCCACTCGCTCACATCGCGCACCTTCGCGGAAAACGCCTTAGCCTTGTCGCAGTAGGCGGGGTCGTCTGCGAGAATAGCGCCGTACTCCTTCATGGTGGAGCCGCACCCCGCCGAGTTCACAATTATCGCGTCCATGCTTGCCAAATGCGGCTCGAAAACGTCTATTAGCGCCTTGATTCGCGATACGCTCTCCGCCTCAAAGCCGCTGTGCAGGTGGAACGCCCCGCAACATCCGGCGGCTTTCGGCGCGACTACTTCGCACCCGTTCTCCTGCAAAACGCGCACGGTGGCGGCGTTCGTTTCGCCAAAAAGCACCCGCATCACGCACCCCGCGAGTATCCCCACCGTATGCCGCTTCACGCCTTTGGCGGGGGAGCGTTCCGCTATCGTATGCACCTTCACCTGCCCCTGCGCCACCGGAAGCGAGATAGACGCGTCGTCGCTACCTGAGAGTAGCTTCGCCACGAATCCGGGCATTTTGCCCTTCGTCAAGCCGCTAACTAGCCCCGCCGCCTTGAGCGAAGCCGCCATGCGCCCCGGATTTGTAAGCGTCTCCAGTAACTGTAGACGTGCGAACGACTGCGCTTTCGGGCGCTTGCCCTGCTTCTCTATCTCGCTTCGCGCCATCTCCAGTATCATGCCGTACTCCACGCCGGAGGGACACGCCGTCTCGCACGCCCGACACCCCAAACAGGTATCCAGCGAGTGAACCACGTCGTCCGCGAGGGGTATCACGCCCTGCCGCCACGATTTGACGAGGTAGATACGCCCGCGGGGGCCCATCGTCTCCTGCCCCGTGAGGCGGAAGGTGGGGCAAGCGTCGAGGCAGAAGCCGCAACGGATGCACTTGCTTGTTTTTTCGTCTAGGTTAGTTGACATACATGTTGGTTTTTC
>CAIJLM010000540.1 GCA_903821495.1 uncultured Chthonomonas sp.
CCACAAGGTCGTGTGGAACTACGAAAGCCTGTGTCCGCAGACATTGGGGTGTAGCCGACTTCCGAATGGCAATACGCTTATCGCCGAACAAGGTCCCTGTCAAGCGGTGGAGGTGAACTCTCAGGGCGAAGTCGTGCATATCACTCCCCTCACTACCTCCATAAAGCCCTATCACCTACAGGTGCGTAACGTCCATAAACTCCCGAACGGCAATATCCTATCCGCGCATGAGGGTGAAGGCGCTGTACGCGAAGTAGCCCCTGACGGTAGAGTCGTGTGGGAGTATACGGGCGTTGAGAACGTGAACGACGCGCAACGCCTGAAAAACGGCGACACGCTCATCTCATGCGGAACGCAGAAACGAGTGATTGAAGTGAATCGCGATGGCAAAATCGTCTGGGAGTTTGGCGCGGCGGACGCGCCAGAACTGAACCTCGTGTGGGTGTCGAGCATACAAGTTCTCAAGAACGGCAACCTGCTCATCGGCAACTTCCTTCGCGGTCACGAGGGCAAGGGCGTACACGCCTTTGAGGTGACGCGCAAGAAAAAGGTCGTTTGGACTTTCGCAGACCACACGCTGGCAAAGTCGGTCACAACCGTCAAAGTGATAGGCGAATAGAGCGCGCGGACGTAACTACTCACGCTCTCTTTAACTTTAACATCAGAAGGAGTTGAAACAGTGAACTCTACTAACTACTCATATCCGTTACGAGCCGTGCCGGGCTATTATGGCTCGAAAGCGGGCATTCAAATTGGAACTTATGTCGCCTCGAACGCCAGCGACGAAGACCTACAGTTCCTCCAACAACTCGGCGTTGAGTGGGCGATGCTCACTGTCCAAGACCCCTCCATGCACACCGCCGAACACTACAAGCAGTTTCAGAAGAGACTCGCGAACTACGGCATTCAGATATACCGCATCGCCAATCATAGCGTACACAACGTAGAGGAGATAACCCTCAATCTGCCGGGGCGTGATGCGAAGGTCGAGGAGTTCAGTACGTTTATTCGCAATCTCGGCGAAGCGGGCATCTACTACAACACCTACGCCCACATGGGAAACGGTATCTGGAGTACAGGGAGCGCGCCCGGACGCGGTGGTGTGGTAGCGCGGGTTCTGGACATTGAAGACGCGAAAGGACACTGGAACGGTAAGGTCTTTGAGGGAGAATTTACGCACGGGCGCTGTTATACCGAAGAGGAACTCTGGGAGAACTACGCCTACTTCATTCAAAAAGTGGTTCCCGTTGCAGAGGATTCGGGCGTATTTATCGGCGTACACCCGGACGACCCGCCCGTCTACGCGCTGGGCGGAGTGCCGCGCTGTATTTTCGGTAACTTCGCAGGATACCAACGCGCCCTGGAACTAGCGAACAGCCCCAATATCGGCGTTTGCCTCTGCGTAGGCTGTTGGCTAGAGGGTGGAACAGTGGGTATGGGTTGCGACGTTATCGAAGCGATACGCCACTTTGGAAAGCAGGGCAAACTGTTCAAAGTCCATTTCCGAAACGTCAGCAACCCCATGCCCGCCGCATGGCAGGAGACCTTCATAGACGACGGGTATCAGGATATGCACCAAGTCATGCGCGCCCTGCGCGAAGTGAACTACGACGGCTGCATCATTCCAGACCACATCCCTCACACGGTAGGCGGTAGCGGGACGGGGCTGGCGTACTCCATCGCCTACATGAAGGCGCTCGTTCAGGCGGTAAACAACGAAGCGAGAGAGGCGTAACCTTTGAAAATCACACGATTGACCACTGCCGTTGTGGAGGCGAACTACGACTACACCTTCGTTCGCATTGAGACAGACAGGGGCGGGCTGTACGGCACAGGGGAGTGCTTCTTCGCGCCGGGACTGACGGCGATATTTCGGGAACTTACGCCGCTTCTTATAGGGCGCGACCCGCGTGAGATAAGCCGCCTAGTCCAACATCTGGCAAGAAAAACCAGCGCCGCAGGCTCTACCTCCGGCATCGTCTGGAATGCGATAACCGGAATAGAGGCGGCGCTTCACGACCTTGTTGGCAAACTCTATGGCTGTCCGGTCTACCAACTACTCGGCGGCAAAGTCCGCGATAGCGTGCGAATCTACGCGGACTCGCACGCAGGGGAGAACTTCGAGAGCTGTTCGGCAGTCCTGACCGAACGCCGCCCTGATTGGCTATCCCAGACCGATACACAACCTCAAGCAGAACACTACGCGCCAGAGGCTTACGCCCGCAGAGCGGTATCGGTAGTAGCGAAGGGCTTTACAGCGCTCAAGTTTGACCTCGACTCGATGGTGGTCTCCACAGGTGAAGAGATGAATCGCCCGCTCACAAACGCTGAGATTGAGCGCATGAGAGAGGTAGTGCAGAGCGTTCGGGAGGCGGTGGGAGCGGGTATTGACCTCGCGTTCGACTGCCACTGGCGTTTCCGCCCCAGCGACGCTATCAAGATAGCGCACGCAGTGGAGCCTTACGGGCTTTTATGGCTTGAAGACCCTTGCCCCCCTGAGAACTGGCGACAGACCGCCGCCGTTAAAAACGCTACCGGCGTACCGATTCTCACTGGGGAGAACCTGATACTATTGACGGGTTTCTTGCCGCTACTCGAAAACCTAGCAGTGGACTTTATCGCCCCCGATATTCAAAAGAGCGGCGGACTACTTGAGACAAAGCGTATTGCGGCGATGGCGGACTTCTACGGGGTTAGCCTCGCGCCGCACTGTATCGCGGGTCCGCTTGGGCTACTAACCTCCGCGCACCTCTGCGCCACCGCCCCCAACTTTGTCGCGCTAGAGTTTCATGGGCAGGACGTGCCTTTCTGGAACGACCTACTAATAGGCGACCCAATCATTCAAAAAGGCGCGGTTGCGATGACCGACGCGCCGGGGCTAGGGCGTGAACTGAACGAAGAGGTAGCGAAACACTACGCCCGACCGGGAGAACTCTGGTTTGGGGAGGAGCTAACGCGATGAAAAACTACCCTAATTCGGAAGCCCTGTATAGACGCGCCTGCCAATCGCTGGCGGGGGGCGTCTCTAGCGAGTTTAGGCGGTTTAATCAGCCCCACCCGCTCTTCTACGTCTCTGGGCAGGGTAGCCACATAGTAGACGCAGATGGCAACGACTATCTGGACTTTACGCTTAGTCAGGGTCCGCTCATACTCGGACACAGCCCCTCAGAGCTACTCTCCGCCGTTACGGAAGGCTCGGCGCAGGGGCAACTCTTCGCTGGACAGCATCTCGCGGAACTCGAACTCGCGGAGAGACTACAGTCGCTTATCCCCTGCGCGGAGCGTATTCGCTTTAGCCTTTCAGGTTCGGAGGCGGTTCATACTGCGTTCCGCGTCGCCCGCGCTACTACAGGCAAGCCTAAGTTCCTACGCTTCGAGGGTCACTATCACGGTTGGCTGGATAACGTCGCAATAGGTATCGCCGCCCCCTCTGAAGAGGCTCTCGGTACTCGCGAACATCCCAATCAGATACGCTGGTCTGCGGGGCTGCCGGCGCATATCGAAGACGAGAGCCTCCTCCTCCCTTGGAACGACCTAGCCCTCGTAGAGCGAACCTTAGAGGCGCATCATCACGAAATCGCCGCCATTATCACCGAAACCGTCCAGTGCAATAGCGGCTGTATTCCGCCGGAGCCGGGCTTTCTGCAAGGGCTACGCGAACTGTGCGACCGCTATCAGATAGTCCTTATTTTTGATGAGGTTATCACAGGATTCCGCGTCGGTTTGGGAGGAGCGCAAAAGCATTTCGGGGTCACGCCCGACCTTGCGATTTTTGGCAAGGCGATGGCGAACGGCTATCCTATCTCCGCCCTTGTCGGAAAAGAGCGGTTTATGCGCCCGATATCCGAGGGAAGCGTTATCCACGCGGGAACCATGAACTCCGGTCAGCCGAGCGTGTCGGCGGCGTTGGCGACTCTGCATATCTTAGAGCGCGACAACGTGCATCCGCGCCTCTACGCTTTGGGGCAGAGGCTTATGGAGGGCTTGCGACAACAGGCGAAGAGCGCGGGGCTTCCCCTACTCGTGCAAGGCTTGGGTCCCATGTTTCACACGGGCTTTACGTCTCTGGAGGTCATCCGCGATTTTAGAGACACTCTACACTACGACAAGGCTCTCTTTGGGCGTTTCGCGCTCGCTATGCAGGAGCGCGGCATCCGCCTGATAGGGCGTGGACTCTGGTACATCAGCGCCGCCCACACTCAGGAAGAGATTGACCACTGTATCAAAATCGCGGGCGAGGTCTTTCAGACGTTAAAGTGAGAAGCGCATGACAACCAAAACAGAAGTAACCCGCGCAAAACGAGTCTTGATTGCCGGGATATATCACGAAACACATACCTTTACGCCGGGACGCGCCACGCTTGCAGATTTCACGATTCTGCGCGGAGGCGAGTTCTGGAACGCGATTGGCGCCCCCTCCCCTCTGGGCGGAGTGATGGAGACCGCTCAGGCACTGGGCTGGGAGGTCGTCCCTGCAATAGACTACCGCGCTTTTCCCTGCGGGATAGTTGAGGATACCGTGTTAGAGGCGTGGTGGAGCGAGTTTCACGAATCCGCAAAAACGGCTCTCGAAGCGGGAGATATTCACGGAGTCTATCTCGTTCTACACGGCGCTATGGCTACCGAGAGTTACCCAGATGTGGAGGGCGAACTGCTAGAGCGTATTCGTTCAATAGCAGGGCTTTCTAGCGTTCCGATTGGCGGAGTGACCGACCTTCACGCCAATATCAGCCCCCGAATGGCTCTGCACAGCAACGGACTCGTCACCTATCACGCAAACCCCCATACCGACGCGAAGGAGAGGGCGGTGCAAGCCGCACACACTCTCCATAAGATGTTGGAGTCAGAATGCCCTGCGAAGACCTACTGGAAACAGCCACCGCTCGTTCTCGCGCCCTCCCATACAGGAACCGCAGACGAACCGATGCGGACACTGGAGGCGATGGCGCGGCGGATGGAGGCGGAACACGCAGACGTATACGCCGTCAATGTTCATGCGGGCTTCTCCTTCGCCGATACGGTGCATACCGGCGTGAGTTTCACCGTCAACACCGTAGGAGAGGAGGCGGAGGCGCAACGCCTGCTGGAAACGCTCTGCATAGCCGCCATGAGAACGCCCGCGGGCGGCTCTACGGATGAGATGAGCGTTGAGACCGCTATGGCGCGTCTTACGGAGTATGAATCGGGACCCATTCTGCTTATCGAACCTTCCGACAACATCGGCGCAGGCGCGCCCGGCGAGGGGGTTTCACTTCTAAAAGCCTTTATCACGCACAGGGTAGGCAGTTCAGGAGCGATTATCAACGACGCGGAGGCGGTTTCCGCGCTTTCAAGCGCGGCTTTGGGCGAACGGCGCGTCGTGCGAATCGGCGGGAAAAGTAGCCCGCTCTACGAAGCGGGTTGCGAGATTGAGGTCGAACTGGTATCACAAAGCGACGGGCACTTTACGATAGAAGACCCGCATAGCCATATCGCCTCTATGCTTGGCTGGCAGATTGATATGGGGGCTTGCGCTGTCGTCCGTCATGCGGGAGTTACTATCTTACTGACGACGAAACCGACTCCGCCCTTTGATTTGGGGCAGTGGCGAAGTCAAGGCGTAGACCCCGAAAAGCTGTTTGCCATTGGTGTGAAAGCGGCAGTCGCGCACCGACAGGCGTATAACCCTATTGCGCGGGCATCTCTCTACGTCAACACGCCAGGTCCCTGCACAAGCGACACTACCGCGTTTCCCTACCGCCTCCTCCGCCACCCGATATGCCCTTTAAGCGGACTGCCAACCTCTGTCTACTCGGTAGAGGTTCTGCCATCGGGCGAGCCTGTCACTCTACGCCCCTTGCAGTCTGACGATAGCGAACGCTTCACCGAGTACGTACTCAACCTGTCGGCGGAGACAAAATCGCGCTATGGACCTCACCCGTTTGACAGGGCTACCGCCGAGACTATCTGTGAGACACTCAATCCAAAAGAGATGCTTCGTATGGTAGCGACGGTTTCGCGCAACGGCGAGGAGCGTATTATCGCCTACGTTCTACTGAAAATGAGCGTTCTGGATGGCGACAGAAAGCGGTATGAGATACTGGGTATTCCTCTCCATTCGGAGACCGACTGTACGCTTGCGCCCTCTGTTGCGGACGACTATCAAAACCAAGGAGTGGGTAGCGTGATGATGCGCCACCTCCTGAACCTAGCGCCGCAGTTGGGAAGGCAGCGTATCGTGCTTTGGGGAGGCGTACAGGCTCCGAACGAACGCGCCGTACACTTCTACACGCGCTGGGGATTTCGGAAAGTCGGAGAGTTTCTTACGGATAAGAACAACTACGACATGATTCTTGACCTACCCGCAAGATAGCCGCTAAGAGGAGCGAAACATTGAGTTTAACCGAAGAAGAGAGAGCGCATTTCATACGCGACGGCTACCTAATAGCGCGACAACTTCTGCCGAAAGACCTCGTGCTTCAGACGCGCAACGCTGTCCTTGAGGCGCTGGAAGTCGAACCCGACGACCCCGCGACATGGGCGGGTAAAAACGTTGTCGCCAACCTCGCCGCGATAGCGGCGACGATACCCTGCCGAACGGATGCAGTGGAGGCTATTGCGGAGGAGTTGGTAGGGACGCATTTTGTGCGCGGACTCTGCCATAGCCCCTTTTTGGAATCGCGTGGAGTAAATCCTGCGACCGTGCAGGGGTATATTCCAGTACTCAACTTTCCATCCCCAGGACCTCGCCAGTTCCAAAAGCCGACAGGCTACCACATAGACGGTATGCACCTCACCACCCTCTACCCCGTTAAGCACTACCTCATTGTATTTGCCTACCTCACGGATGTGGCGGACTACGGAGGCGCGACGACCATCCTTCCGGGAAGCCATCGGCAGGTTTTTGAGTACTGGGAGAGAGCGGGGCATCCGGGAAGCACGCATCCGCCCGCCCTAGAGTACGCCGAACCTATTCCCATGACGGGGAGCGCGGGAGATGTTATCTTCATGCACTACCTTGCCGTGCATAGCGGCTCTCCCAATCACTCAGAACAGATTCGCGTAGGGCTAAACACCGCCGTTATGCCAGATGACGCTCTCCCGTATCATAAGAGAGAGGGCGCTCCTCAAGCGGACTGGACTCCGCTAGACTATACGCTGAGGACAGATAATCTGGATGCCGCAAACTGATTTTCAGAAAGTAGGGAGAGTATGACGACCACAGGGTTACACGTGAAGTTGTTTACAGCGACAGAGGCGAAGGAGGCGGCGGAGGTCTTTCATAGAGATGGCTTTGTTTGCGTGAAGGACGCGCTCACGCCCGAACAGCTGGCGTTTGCACAGCAAGGCGCACAGCGCATTATCTCAGAGCAACTCGCCGCTTTCGGGCAGGAGAACATGAACCGCGGCTATGCGCGTCACTCCTTTGGAGACCAGCTACACCATCCCGAATGGACGATGCTTGTGGATTTACCTACGCTACTACCGATACTCGAAGCCATCTGGCAGAGCGAGGAGTTTACCTGTATGGGAGCTGGCGGCGACTACTCCCTGCCCGGAGCCAAAATACAGCGTCTGCACTCGGATATTGGAGAGAGTATTCACGACCCGCAGGGGCTTGTCACCATTCACGACCTCCCCGCCCCGTTTATCGTTGTCAACTTCCCAATGGTAGATTTCACGCAAAGAAATGGCGCGATACGCTTTATACCCGGCACACAGCGCTCACGGGCTACGATTCCCTCACTGGAAAACGAACCTGTCTGGATGCAGGAGAGCCTACTCTGCGCCTCCGCAGGCGCTGCCGTTATTCGAGACGTGCGCTGTTGGCATGGAGGCACGCCGAATAACTCGGATAACGCGCGCCCCATGACAAGCGTCGGCTACTACGCCCCCTGGTATCGGGCGCGGGAGGCTAAGGTTTTGCCCCAAAATCTGTACGACACCCTCTCGCCGCGCGCTCAAAAATTGTGCTGTCTACTACTGTGGGTTCCCTCAGATGACCGCTAACATCTGCTTGTCGTAATAGTCACAGGAGAACCCCTTCCCTGTTTTCAGTGGAGGTTGGGCGAGACGATTATAGAAGCTATTTCGCCCAAACCGGCTACCCTACTTTATGCGTAATCGCTATACTTTAGTTTCTGGTAAATCAGAGTGTAATTTGGTCAATGTTAGCCTCTGAGTTCTTCTTGCGCCTTCTATGTGCGGTCACTCCGGTGGTTAGATGCTCGGTGACGCTGTTCTTTTTTCGGATTTGTC
>CAIJLM010000541.1 GCA_903821495.1 uncultured Chthonomonas sp.
AGTGAAAGCGAGACCCCTCTTTTTATTCGCAAGCCTGATTTCTAAAGGGCGATGTTTCTACCCTTGAGAGGTGTCAGACTTAGAACTTAACGTTGATGGACGTTGTAAGCACGGTTGCGTTGGAGGTGGAACCACCGCCAGCGCCGAGTCCGTTGATACCGGAGTTGCTACCCGTGAAACCGCCGCCCACGTTCTGCCAGTTTATCATCTGGTAGCCGACCTTCAATTTCGCCGAGTGGTTGAGTTGGAGACCTGCGCCCAGTGTGAGGTACTGCTCGATGGGAACCGGGGTTCCGAGGAGACCTCTGCTAGCGCCATCAAGAACGTACATCACGCCCTCGTAATCGAGGGAGGTGGTCAAGCGACTGCTGATCTTGTACTCAAGACCTGCCTTAACCTGATTGACACGATCGCTCATGGTCAGGTAGCCGGGTCGGTTGCGCGCGCCCTCAAGGTAGTTGCCGCCGACATGGAAAGCGAGGTTCTCGCTCGCCTTGTAGCCGAGGTTCAGGTAGGGTCCACGCACGTTGGTGGGGTTGTACCAGTTACCTAGGGTCATCCAAGCGCCGGGAGCGCCGTAGCGGGGGTCAATGTCATTGTAGCCCGCGTGGATGCTGAGGGGGCCCGTGCCGTAGCCCACATGGAGGGCATAGGCGTTGTTGTCGTCGTTGGACTGACCGTCGCCATCAAGACCGGAGCTGGTTACCGATTTGGCAACCTCGGCGTTGATGTGCAGTTTGCCGATGGGCTTGAAGTGCAGGTTAGCGCCGTAGACGGTGACAGTGTTGAACGGGTTGTTCGCATTGCCAGCCGATGCAAGCCCTGTGCCGAAGATATTGGCGGTAACGCCGAGTTCAGCGAAGTTGAAGAAGGGAAGACCGAGGTTGATCCCCGCCACTTGGCTAGCCGCGTTCCCTGCGCCGAGCGCATTGATTCCGACGGGTTTGAAACCGCCGAGGTTATTCGCGCCCGCGCCAATAGCGCCTGCGCCAACGAAGGGCGCGTTGATGGCGTTGCCTTTGTTGTCCGCTACCGTTGCGAAGCTACCTACGAAGAGGGAGGTCTTAATGGAGCCGAGCTTGGTGTTGAGCTTAATACCGTCCTGAATGTAGTTCCCGTCGTCGTACTGAGCGATGTTGAAGTACGGGTCGAGGTCAGGTCGGCGGTAGGTAAGCGCGCTTCCGTGCTGTTTGTAGCGTCCAACAGTCAGCATGGCGTTCTCGCCAAAGCCGTCTACAGGAATGTCGAGTTGCGCCTGAAGGGGCATAACGGTCTCGCTAACAGCCGCAGCGCCAAGCAGCGGGTTCAGCGCAAAAGCGCCTTGCGAGAGCGTGTTGCCACGGTAGGAGAGGTAGTTGGTGAAGGCGAGGTCTCCAGTGAAGGAGGCATCCTTACCCGCTTTGGCAGACACCAGAAGGTGAATGTCGTGAATGACATCTATCGAAGAGACGCCCTTCAGTCCAAAGTTACCCGCGCCGCCTCTGTCTACAAACGGGAAGCGAGAGTAGTCGCCGCGAGTGCCGATGTTAGCCGCTACGCCGAACTTGGGAGCGCGGTCAAATGCGCTTTTGAGGTCGGCGACGCTCTTCGCGAGAGCGTCTAGGCGGGAGTTGATTTGCCCGATGTTCGCGCCGATGCCAGCGAGTTCATTTTTGAACTCGTTCGCGAGGCGGCGAATCTGAGCCAGCTCTTCGGGAGTTACGCCCGGATCGCCCTTAGGACCCTGTGCGCCATCAGCGCCGGTTGCGCCGGTTGCGCCAGGAGCGCCATCAGCGCCGCGAGCGCCGTCTACGCCTTTGCCGCCGATTTTCGACAGGGCGCGTTGTAGCGCGACTGCGAACTCGTAGCGGGTCATGTAGCGGCGACCTTTGAAGAGGCCTTCAGGGGGATAACCTAGCAGAATGCCCTTCTGCTGTAGCTCTGCGACTGCTGCGTAAGCCCAATGGTCTTGAGGAACATCTTTGAAAGCGTCTTGCGCTTTCACGGGGGCTGACCAAGCGAACGCGAGAGCGGAGAGAGCGGCGCCAAGGTATGGCAACGCTTTTTTCATGGTAGTACAATCTCCTCTAACACGATGGACGCGGTGGGCGTCCTTGGTTGAACCAACCCGTTGTCTGTCTGGATAGGGGCTTGCAGGTCTGTTTCTCGCAAGAGAGCGCCCGGTAGGAGAAGAGTATTCTTTATTCCCTGCTTCTCTGCATGGAAACTAATCTTGTGTTGAGCGAGAACCGCTTACCCGACTCTAAAACGTACAACGAGCCATCTTTGAAGACACAACACCTAAATACAGTATCTTCACTAAACAGCGTACCCTACCTAATGAAATAAAGTCAACTGTTTTGTAAAAATTCTCTCTATCTAAGATTATCTTCTTCCCTATACGCTTTTAATACGCGGTTTTTCTCTTTTTGTGACAGATTGCGGCAAAAAAGAGGGAACTGAGATAGTCTCAGCTCCCTCTAGGTAGCGAACCGCTCAGGTTAGGCGGCTATTTCGTAATGGAACGAACAATCGCATAGGAGGTGAGTCCGCTGATAAGCGTTCCGAAGATACGGTCTAGCCCGTTTTGAGTGCGCGGCAGTCTACCCGCCATAACACGGGTCGGCACGAAGATAATGTCGCCCGGCTCTAGGCGATGGTTCTCGCCTCTCAACACGCGCCCGCTGGCGCGGATGAGCAGCATCTCAGACTTGTCTGCATCCAGAACATAGCCTCCCGAACCTCTTACGTAGAATTCGGCTCCCTTATCCGGCTGATACGCGATGGTAGAGGACTGAGTCACCGCGCCAACCACCATGATGGTAGTGGGGCGTTCGGGAACGGTGATGATGTCGCCGTCTCTAAGAACGATATCGTCCACGCTACCCGGATGACGAACGGCTTTCTCGAAGTCTATCTGAATGTTGCCGCTCGGAACGAGGTCTTCCTCGCGCAACGCTCTGGCGGGAGTGACCGTAGAGGACTGTGTAAAGTCAGGCGAGATGATGGGCGTTGGGGCTCCCGCCGCTTGCGCCGCGCCGAATGCGTTGACTATTGGGCTACCGCCCCCGCCGCTACTAAGTAGCTGTTGCTTATTGATGTCGGTTATAGCCAAGCGGCGCTTATACTCGTCCGCCTGCACCAGAGCGATTATCGTGCGGAGGCGCGGCGATACGCCGACTTGCGCGTCCGTAGTCATCTCGCTAGGTCTTCGGAAGACGAGCGCCCCGCGCAGGTAGGCTAGGTTCGTAGCCCCTCCCGCCCGCTTGACAATCTGACTCAAGCGGGTGTCTCTCGTCGTAACTGGATAGGTTCCGGGAGTTTTCACCGCTCCCGCCACCGTAATATCGTAGGGTTTTAGGAGGAAGTCGGACTGGGCGCGGATAGAGATAAGGTCTCCATCTTCCAGAAGCACGTTGTCCTTCTCGTTTCCTGCGAGCGCGCCCTTCGCGCTTACGGTGAGAATCGGGGTTCCTACTTTTATGCGAGAGTGGGCGATTTCGACTACATCTTCCGCATTCGGCAGAAGATTTCCGCTGTAGAGCAGAGCGTCTTTCAAGCGCATTCCCTCGGCGCGGTTCACAGAACCGGGGCGCTGTACGCTCCCCTTAACCGAGACCACCTGCTCCGGACGGTACTCCGAGTCCGTCTGGCTATAGACGGCGAGTTCATCGCCCTCTTTCAACGCAATGTTGTATTTTGGGTCGCCTACCGCCACCTTATTTAGGTCGACGATAACAAGCGCCCCGTAGGTGCCGTTGGTGTTGCGGCGTTGTAGGAAGGCTCTGTCTTTGTAAGCGTCCAGTTTCAGGTTTCCCGCCTGCTCTAGCAGGTCGCGCACGCTCATGCCGGGATGGAAAAGGTAGCTCCCTTCCTTCTGCACCGAGCCGCGAATGGCGACAGTCGGGTCGGGTATGGCGGTAAGGTCTTGAGTCGTGTAGATTGCCACCAGGTCGCGCTCTATAAGCGTGATGTTATGTTGCGGGTCGTTCGCAAACACTTTCACAAGGTTGAGCGGAATGAGCGGTCCGGGCGTTCCGTCTGGCTTCGAGCGGTGTACGAAGGCGCGGTCTAGGCTGGCGTTCAGGCTGAGGTTGCCCGATAGCTCAATGAGGTCGCGCACCTTCATTCCCGGATGATACGGGTAGTTGCCAGAGCGTTGAATGGCTCCGCTGATATGCACCTGCTGTTCTGGTATGGCTTGCAAATCTTGAGGCGTGTAGACCGTGATATAGTCTCTATCTTGAAGCAGGATATTGTCGCTAATGTTGCCCGCGAGAGCCTTCGTAAGGTCTACGAAG
>CAIJLM010000542.1 GCA_903821495.1 uncultured Chthonomonas sp.
GCGCACCGAAGACATAAGAAGAACACAGAGGCGAAAATAGACCAAATTGCACTCTGATTTACCGGAAACTAAAGTTGAAGCGCTTTGAGCCAGCGCACTTTCTGTTGCGTCATAGGCGTTGATACGCGCTACCGCTATCATCGCGAGGCTATCTCGCACTTTCAAGGCTATCTCATCCGCCAAATCAATCGCCTTTGTTCGCTGATAACGCCTATAGTCCTTTATCTCTATAAGCCAGCAGACACTATCCTTTATCGCCATAACGTCCATGGACTTTACGCCTGCGGTTATCTTTTTGGCGCAATTTTTACATACTATTTCCGCCTTGGCGAGTTTGGCGAACTGGTTCCTATAAAAACTCCAGTCATCAAGTTTCGAGGCTTGCCAATCGTTAGGAAATTCGAACTTCAAGTCACCCTCTACGATAGTAGGCATTACTTCGCTCCCGCTTCCAGATAACGGTCAGACTGTAGCAACTCCTCATCCAGAGCGTCAATTTTCCCGATGTCGTCTACTGAATCCCCTTGCTCGACCATAACGCCATTTTCACTACGGTGCAAGCCAAAGAAACGCGCCTCAACGCCTTTGAACTCTTGGTTTTGGAGTAGAATATCCAGTTCGCGTACCAAAAAGAGGCTGTGACTTGCAATGAAGACCTGTATCCCGCTCTGACAGAGGCTAAGGATAGTGCGGGCGACCGCTTTCACAATTTTGGGGTTAAGGTTCGCCTCCGGTTCATCCCAAAACAGATACCCTTTGCCCGTCAATGAGCTAGTAGCGATTAACCGTGCAATCATGGCGATTTTACGAAGCCCCTCAGCGACTAGGTGCATCTCCATATTGACCCCATCAACAACGAGGTAGAACCGACCAGAAGAGTCTAATACAACAGAGCCGCCCATCGCCTCCTCAAGAGGTTTAAGCAAACCTTTGATGGTCTTCTCTCGTTGTCCTCTCACAAGAGGCGCGCCAAGCAGAACGCAGGTATCGCGCCATGTTTCATCAAAAGAGAGGTGGGTAGTTTCGTACATAGAGACAAAACCGGGGTAAATCGTTAATAGTTCGCGAGTCGGAAGGTAGACAGGCAATTTATCTAGCCAAGCGGAGGGAATCTTTTCAACTGTGACCTCCGACTTGCTGGCAGTATGTAGGGAGAACGCTAACTCTTGTCCGGTAGGCGACAGACCGCACCGCACTTCACAACGCTGGCGACCACTTTGCTCACGATTGACCAAGCGCCCTAAGTCGTCAGGCTTGAATACCGCATAGAGTTTTCGGGCGAGAGAGGTCTGAAAATACGATTTTGTGGGGTTTGGAGAACTGAGTTCTTTGGAGCCTTTTGTCCCGACATTAAGGCAAGAGTAGGCGGCTTTGAGGATATGGGTTTTCCCCGCGCCATTCTCTCCTACAATGACATTCAAGCCTGATGCGAACTTGAACTCTGCATTTACGAAGGCGGTAAAGTTTCTTAATGTGAGCGAGTGTAGCATGAGAAAACTCCTTGCTGTCTTGGCGGAAATAGTCTAGGGTTCTCAAATAGCAAAACAAGAGAACCTGTTAAACAAGTTCTCTTGCGAATGTCAAAAAGGGTTATTGAGGGAGTTGTTAAGCTACCGCAACCTCAGCCACAGTCACGGGCGCGGCGTAGACGCTCACACGTCGTCGCTCGCCCTTGCCCTCGAAGGTCACTACGCCATCAATCAGCGCGAAGATGGTGTAGTCCCTGCCCATGCCGACGTTCTTGCCGGGGTGCAGTTTGGTTCCGCACTGTCGAACGAGGATATTTCCGGCGCGAACTATCTCGCCGCCGTACTCTTTCACTCCGCGGCGCTGGGGGTTGCTGTCGCGTCCGTTGCGCGAACTTCCCACGCCTTTTTTGTGTGCCATTGGTCTTGTCCTTTCGTAGGGGCGGTTCGCCTAAGCGACGATGCTCTCAACTTGAAGTCGGGTAATGCTTTGGCGATGCCCGTAGCGGCGATGAACGTTCTTCTTAGGTTTGAAGGTGTAGCCGTTGATTTTTACGTCGCGCTTCTGCACGATGATTTTCACGACAACCTTCGCGCCGTCTACATTCGGTTTGCCAACGGTAGTGGTTCCGCCATCACAGATAAGAAGCACATCGGTCAACTCAAGCAGAGAGTCCGCTTCGCCTTCCAACTTCTCGACATCCAGAACATCACCCTCTTTGACGGTATACTGCTTGCCGCCTGTTTTCACAATCGCGTACATAGTTTTATGAGGTCTCCCAATCCCGTTGCGTCCCTCTGGACGTTCAGGGCGAAATAGCGCCATCTTGCAAGTCGCCCACTCGAAAGCAGACGCAAAAAAAATGGGGGCTTGTTTAAGCCAACACCGTAATATACTCCTCCAACACCCTTTTTGTCAAGGGGAAAGTTGAAGGAGCGGCTCTGCCTGAGGGCTTTATTCTTTCTTAGCGGCAGGTTGGCGGAAAGAGCGCTCCACTTTGTCGTTTACGTCGGTGGAGATGGGTCCATCGCGCCATAGCCAGCGCATCATGTCCGGCATTATCGCGCCGCCGAACTTCTGCCCGTGCAGGTTCATACCCCACGTATAGTTTATGTCGTACCCTTTTTTCGTGAGCGCCTGCATCAGCCGAACATTTTGCAGGAACCAGTCCCACGTCTCGTCGTATACGCCGTTTCTCACCCCCCGGTTATCGTTGCGCCCATCGCATAGAAAAATGCGAATCGGTCTTCGCTTATGCGATAACACAATATCGGCGTAGGCGTGTCCGCCGCGGATGTTTGTGAAACTGCCCACGTTACTCAACACCTTACGGAAAGCGTTGGGGCGCTCCCATGCGACAGTGAACGCCGCTATCGCGCCGGAACTAGAGCCGCCTATACCGTGCATCTCCGGGTCTTTCGATATGTTGTACGACTTCTTGAGGTCTGGCATAAGCTCTTCGGTTATCACTCGCGCATACTTATCGTCAAGCGTGTTGTACTCCACGCCGCGATTCGTCGTTCTATCGCCCCACTCTCGCGGGTTGGGTTCGGGCTGTTCGGGAGTGCGCCCCGGATTGATAAACACTCCAATCATCACGGGAATTTCGCGGCGATAGATAAGGTTATCCATAACGTTTTGCGCTCTCATGTCCCCATTCGGGTCTTTGAACGCCTGCCCGTCCTGATATATCATAAGCGCGGCGGGGGTGGCGGGGTCGTACTGCGCTGGAACATAGACCCAATAGGTGTGTTGCGTACCGGGGTAGGCTTTACTCGGAATAACATAGGGTCCCTTGATTTCGCCTTTCGGCACCCCCTCTTGCGGCATCGAGTCGGGTCCCAAGCGGTAGTGCGAGTCGGGGTTCTGCGCGTAAGCCGCTTGCATCGCGGGAACCTGCATAAACGCTACCGCCGCGACTATCGTAAGCGCGGCTCGTTTGGCAACTGCTATCATCTTATGAAACACTCCTTCAATTTCGCGCTGTCTTGGTATCGAGGCTACGCATCTTAATTGAGCGAAACGCCGCTTTTGTCTGGTAACTCGCTAGCCCTAACGGGGTTGAGCGAGAGATTTCACCGATACGCAGACTGATTTTTCTCCCTGTAATCTCCTGATTCACTACCTGCTTGTCATCAAGCCACGCCTCTATCTTGGCTACAGTGACGCGAATCTTGATTTTATACCAGTGGTTTTTCTCGAACGAAATCCACTGAGTGGTGTCGTTCTCAGAAGCGTCTCTGTTATCCACGTTGGATACTCCTACGACGGAGCCGCCCCAACCGCCTAAAATGAGACTAGCGGACGATTCGCCTACAGGAAACGTTAGCCCGCAGAAGAAGTCGTTCCCCTCTAGTTTAATCGCCTCTAGCGTGATTTCGTAGTTGGTTTTCGGTAGGGAAGCGCCAGCCCAGTTGAATCCGCTAAGGGCGCTACCGCTCTCCACGACAAGCGCCGCCGCCTCCCCTTGAACTCTCTTCTCAACTCTAATATCGCCGCCGCCGCTGAAATCCGTTCGCTTCCACTTACCCAGCGACCTCCCGTCGAAAAGCGACTTCCACTTTCCCTCCACAGAGGTAGCGGGGCGCTTACCGCTTTTGGGTTCAGGTTTTTTCGCCTGTGCGGTAGCGGGCGCGGACAGCGCAAGAAGCCCTGCCAGAGCCAACAGAACGTGAAGTCGTAGCATATCGGACACTCCCTTCCTATTTACAGAATCGCCTTGCAAAACCAGTCCCTCCCCATGTCGGGAAGGGGCGCTCGCCGGGCGGGGAGAGGTTCCTCTACTCTTTTGTGTTGATTTCGCGAACGTAGATGTTCTTGAAGTAGAGCGCGTCGCCATGATGTTGGAGTTCCAACTGCCCCATACGATAGATGGGCTTGTTCCGCTCCCAGTAGTTCTCCATCGTCACGTTGTGGACAACCAGTTGGTCGTTCAGGTAGACCGATACCTTCTCGCCTACCATTACGATACGGAAATGGTTCCACTGCCCGACAGGATTGTCTGCGTTCTTCGTGGGGTTGCTCGGGTTTTTCTGGTTGTTATAGAGACCGCCGGAACCTTCCGCTCTATCCCAAATCTGAACCTGCGGACTTCCGCGAAGGTAGATTCCGCTATCGCCTTTCGGATTGATTTTCCAGTCCACCAGCATCTCGAAATCTCTGTAGTCTTTTACGGTGCAGAGGCTGTCGTTTTTACCATCGTATACAATCACGCCGTCCTGAACCGTCCAGTGCTTTACCGCCTCTTCCGTCGCGGACTTAATCGCAGATTCCAACTGTTCAGCGGACATCTTCGCTCGTTCGGGAGGACTCTTCACAAGCCCCTTCCACCCCGTCAGGTCTTTGCCGTTGAAGAGAGCCGTAAAGCCCTTTGGCGCAACGTTATCCTTCGCCTGCTTTGAGAGGTCTTTGATGAAGATATTGCGGAACTGCACTTCGGCGGGACCATGCCCCAGAAAACCGACAAAGCCCTTCTCGCGAAGCATACCGGGATGTTCCGCGATAGTCTCAGGGTCTACGACGGAGTTGAGGTCGCCGTCTACAGTGACGATTCCGTTGACCTTCACTTTGATATGCCGCCCAGTCGCGGTTATCTCTTCCTCGTTCCACTCGCCTGCGTGTTTTGGCGCGCCGCGCTTGGCGGGTAGAACCCGATAGATGGAGCCGTGATACTGACCGGGAAGCAGATTTGCGTACTGCGCGTCGTAGTCGTCCAGCACTTGACACTCCATGCCGACATACGCTGTGTCGCCGCCGCCCGGAGCGCGAAGCCCTATGCCGTTATTGCCCCCTTTGTCTACACGGTACTCGAAGCGAAATACAAAGTCTGAATAGACCTTATCAGTGTAGAGGTTGCCGCCGCCATCCGCAGGGACAACAAGAGCGTTGTCTTTAGGCACGTAGCCAGGTCCGTGACCGCCGTCCAGATGCCAACCATTCAGCGTTGTTCCGTCGAAGAGGCGCGTAAACCCTTTGGGAGTCCTCTTAGTCCCGTCTTTCGGGTCGATAGGCGACAGTTGCGCGTGGCAATTAGAGAGGTTCGTTGTAAGCAGTAGCAGGAGAACGACTCCCGCAAGGCTTCCTTTGAAAAGTCGAAAACGCATGGTAAAATCCTCTGTATGAGTAGCGTTCATCGGCGAATAGCCGATGTATTAAGAACCCTGATTCTCTCCCGCGCCCTCCTCTTCCTCCTCCCAACGCTGATAATCGCGTAAAAAAGCGGTTCGGAAGGTGTGGAATGTGCCTTCTCGTAGCGCATCGCGCAGATGCGCCATAAGTTGGTAGTAGAAGTAGAGGTTGTGGTAGGTGGTGAGTCGGCAACCGAGTATCTCGTTTGTTTGGAAGAGGTGGCGCACGTAGGCGCGGGTATGCCGCTGACAGACCCTACAAACGCAGTGGGGGTCGAGGGGCGTAAAGTCGGCGGAGAACTTAGCGTTTCTCATGTTCAGAACTCCGCGAGAGGTGAAAACCTGCCCGTTTCGCGCATTTCTTGTAGGAAGAACGCAGTCGAACATATCAACGCCCCTCTGCACTGCGTCTATAATATCAATAGGCGTTCCTACACCCATGAGGTAGCGGGGCTTTTCGAGGGGAAGCAGGGCGTTGCACCACGTTATCGCGGCGTTGCGATTTTCGAGCGTCTCTCCCACGGCAAGCCCCCCGATAGCGTAGGCGGGGAAATCCAGCGCCATAAGCGTCTTTGCGCTCTCCTCGCGTAAATCGCGGTAGCAACTACCCTGTACAATTCCGAAAAGCGACTGCTCCCAACCGCCCGCCGCCCTGCGCCCAGAAGCGTTATACGCCTCCATACACCGCTCCGCCCAACGATGTGTACGGTCATTCGCGGCTTGGGCGTACTCATAAGTACTGGGGTAAGGGGGACACTCATCAAAAGCCATGATGATGTCCGCGCCGATTTTGCGCTGAATCTCCATAACCGTTTCCGGCGTGAAGAGATGTTTTGAACCGTCAATGTGAGACCGAAACTCAACGCCATCCTCGCCGATGCGCCGTAGTCCGGTCAAACTAAAAACCTGAAAGCCGCCGCTATCGGTCAAGTGCGCTCCCTCCCAACCTTGAAAGCGATGCAAGCCGCCCGCCTTCGCCATAAGGTCTTCGCCGGGGCGTAGGTGCAGGTGATAGGTGTTGCCAAGCGTCAGGCGATACCCAATCTCCCATAACTCGCCGGGGGTCATGGCTTTGACCGTCGCCTGAGTGCCAACGGGCATAAACACAGGCGTTTCGAGCGTGGCGTGGGGGAGGGACAAGCGTCCGCAACGTCCAGAAACGCCTGTCTCATGCGAGGTCTCCGTGACCTGAAACTTGAATCCATTAAAAGCAGGGTTAGTTGGGCGGGAGTAGTGGTTCATGCCCGTATTATACCCTCACACAAGGTTGACGTAGAGCGCGAAATGTGTTACCCTGAATAAATCTAACATTCCAATCCATGAGGCGTGCAAATCATGAAACGATGGCTCTATCTCTTCGCACTCGTCGCAGGGCTGACCTGCTTTTCTAAACCGCAAGCGCAAGGACAGCGAATGGTGCAACCGAAAATCGTACAGTCAGCGGACGGCGTATTTTCCAAAGAGCGCCCTTCCCAGGTCTTCGTCGGGGCGAGTCTCCTAAAAGCCGCTCCGCAAATCTCTGACGCTATCAAACCGCTCCTGACTTCTCTTCATAGCGATACCACCCTAGAGATGCCAACGCCCCTTCCGAAAACGCCCTATCTGCTCATTGGGCTGGCGACGGAAAACTCCGCCCTCAAACGCCTAAAAAGTAGCTGGAAGGCTAAACTTCCCGCCTCCGGTCTGGGAAAAGAGGGCTATCTCATTGAAATCGCTCCTCAGCATATCCACCTGACCGCCGATAACCCCGAAGGCATTTACTGCGGGCTTCTCTACCTGCTACAGGCTATGGAGTTGACGGGGTTGGAGTTCCCCTGCGGAAACATCGCTGACTGGGCGACGCTTCAGTGGCGCGGAATTCATATTCTCTTTAACGGGCGGCAGGAAGTTCCTCAAATAGAGCGCCTACTTACTGAGTTTATGCCGCGCCTCCGCCTCAATCAACTCATTATTGAGGTCAACTATTTCTTTGACTACAAGTCCCACCCCGAAGTCGCCGCGCAGAACCCCCTCACACTCGCGGACTGTCAACATCTCAGCGAAGTCGCAAAGAAGAACTTCATTCGGATAGTCCCCATGATAAACTGCATGGGGCATCAGTCGTGGGCGAAAACCACTTTCACACTACTGACCAAACACCCAGAGTTCGATGAGACCCCAGACGCGCCCAAAGACAACACCGGACTCTACTGCCGCAGTTGGTGTCCCTCGCACCCCGACATAGGCAAGTTCGTCTCCGACCTCTGCGACGAACTGATAGACGCATTTCACGCAGACGCTTTCCATGGCGGTATGGATGAGGTTTTCCTTATCGGGAAGTGTCCGCGCTGTATCGGGAAAAACCCCGCTGACCTCTTCGCGAAAGCCGTGAACGACCTACACAAACACCTCGTCGGGAAGCGGAAAGTTCAGATGTATATGTGGGGCGATAGGCTTTTGGATGGCGTAGGCATGAAACTCGGAGAGTGGGAGGCGAGCGCGAACGGAACCGCCCCCGCGATAGACAAAATCGCGAAGGACATAGTTCTCTGCGACTGGCACTACGAACTGCCGGACGACTTCCCCTCTATCGCTCACCTGCAACAACACGGATTTCAGGTTATCCCCTCTGGTTGGAATCGCACAGATAGCGTCCAGCGTTTTCTAGGAGTTGGGCTAAAACATCAGGGCGCGAAACTGCCCGGCTATCTCGCAACCACGTGGGCATCTGCGGGAGGCGTAGTAGACGAGCTACTTGGCGTAAAAATAGCGCGTGACACAGCGAACAAAGGGCGGGTAAAGACTGACCTGACTGCGGCGCTCTGGCTCGGCGCGAAAATGGCGTGGGAAGGAAAATGAGTCTCATGAATTTGGTATAAAACCACGAAACACGCGAAACATCCCCCTAATTCGCACGTCACGACCCATCGTTAAAACCGTTTGAGAGTTTAGTAAAGAAAATAGGTTCCCTGTTAAAGGATAGAGTTCAGGGACAAGGAGATAGCGTCAATGCAAACATCGAATATAGGCGGACTTATGCGCCGCTTCGCGCTTATAGGGGTTGCCGTTGCGCTCTGTTTCGGGGCGCTGGCGGGCTGTTCCTCCGGCAGTAGTTCCACAAATACGGGCGGCGGGGGCGGAGGAGGGGGCGGAACTCGCGTCAGTACCGTGGTAGGGCAAGTTACCGACGCGCAGGGCGCGCCTCTGGTCGGCGCAAGCGTCGCCATAGGCGGGTTATCCGCTATAACCACGCAGTTTGGAAACTACCGCTTGCCGAACGTAGAGATTCCCAGCGGGAAGGTATCTCAAGCATACATCATAAACGCAAGCGCAATGGTGAACGGCGTACAGTGGACGGGAAGCAACGTTACGGAGGCTTTCGCCGGAGTCGCCATCACAAACAACACGCACATAGTCGTCTCCGCCCCCGCCTCGCAGGGCGCGATTGAAGGGCGCGTGACTACTCTTAACGGCGCGGCTCTCGCAGGAGCGAGCGTCTACGCAAGTATCGCCTTTCCCCCCGACCCCCTGAACCCCACAGCGCCCACCGTATTTTCCAATCTCTCTTCGTTTTTAGCGATAACCGATTCCAACGGAAACTACAGTCTGCCTCAGTTACCTCCGAGTAGCCTATATGTCGTCGTCGCCTCTTATCCCGGCAAATTAAATGGGCGGCAGAGCGGCGTTCAGGTGAGCGCAGGATTCGCTACAACCCTCAACTTCTCTCTCGCGGGTCCCAGCGGGGCATCCACTACCCCTGTCGCTACAGGTCTGTACGGCATCTCTATCACCTTTCCGAGTACCGCGACACGCGCTACGAACGTTAGCGTCAACGCTCTCTTGCGCCAACGCATACTACAACAAAAGGGGTGGGCAAACCGCCATGTCGCCATTAAGGGTAGCCTTCCCAATTCGGCGATAACCCGCGCCGCGCCCGCTGGAACCAGTATCGAAAATATCATGACGTGGGACTACGCGCCACTGAACAATCTCTTCGGCTATGTCGTGCTACGCTCCATAAGGGTCTCTGACGCTTTCACGCCCTACGCCGTCCTTCAAGACGCGCTCGCAGAACGCTTCACGGACGCGGATACGGTTATCACGCCCGACATAAGCTACTACTACAGCATAGCGCGTCTGGACACTATCAACTATCCGGCGGGCGGCTCAGAAGGCGACCCCGTTATTCCGCCTATCGTCGTGCAACCGTTAAGCCCGATAGCGCTCGCCGCTCCCGCCAATAACAGTAGCGTCAATAGCCCAACCTTCAGCTGGTCGAAAGTGAATAGGGCGACGCTCTACCAGATTCTTGTGTATGACCGCTTCCCCACTCTACAGTCGGATACCGACCTTACGAACGGCGTACAGCCCATCTGGCCCGCAGACTCCGCGAACCCCGGAACGAGCCTCATTACGAATGGGAGCCTCTCGCAAGCGTATCAGGGACCCGCGCTGATACCCGGACATCAGTACTTCTGGGTGGTTCTCGCTAGCGATAGAGTCGGTTCGGCGTTTAGCGTCAGCCCGCTCTTCACCTTTACGGCGAGGTAGCCTACTGTGCTATCTCCTAGCCTCTCCCCAACCCCTCTCCGAGTAAGAGTTCACTCTTTTGGGAATGAACCGCGAAATAGGGATGCGAAATGCGATTCTATCGCGAAAAACGCGAAAAACGCGAAAAAATGCACAATGCAAGCCACCCTAGAGTAGC
>CAIJLM010000543.1 GCA_903821495.1 uncultured Chthonomonas sp.
CAGACCTGCCACGAACTACGGTAGCGAGTGCCTTCCTAAAATTTCTTCGGTAGCGGGCGAAGTGGCGTGGATTGTGTGGTATCAAGCGCCCGCTCAGGAAGGCGGATACCGTTGCAGCCTCTTGCGCGTCAAGACGGACGGAACAGGCTTGAGAGATCTGGGGTATGTCGCTATGGCGAGCGAGCCCGACCTGGGGGACGCGAACCCTGACTTGCCGTATCACCACCTCAATTGGCTTCCCGACGGCAAGAGCCTCAGTTTTGTCTATAAAGGTACGCTCTACCTGCTTCCTGTGCGCTGAGAGGTAAAACGATGAACGTCACTCGACTACGCGCCATAGTTCGCAAGTACGGTGATGCGGTAACCCTGTACGCAGGGCTTTGCGCCACCGTCTGCCTTCTCGCTTGCGGCGTATCCGCTGTGGGCGAGGGGGTCGCCCCGCAAAAAAAGAACGCTCCCGCAAAACGCTCCAAGCCCTATCTCCCCCAAAAGCCCCTACTCCCCGCCTGTATTCCGCTACTCAAGGTCGGAATACGTTGCGAAGGGGTATATTGGATTACGAACGATAAGGCTATCATTATATCACGCAACCGGGACAAGCCTTACGACGAACACTCCATCTGGGGGCTCAACGAACTGTGGCAGGGAAAGGCGGAGTTATTCAATCGTCGCGCGGGAAAGGTTTCCGCTCTGGCAGGGCTGACCAGAGTTCTCAATAAGTTCGCGTGTCCGCATGAAACGTTTCAACTCTCCCCGAACGGAAAGTGGCTTGCGTGGCACGCATGGACGGCGCGCAGCGGATACGAAACGCGAATGGCTCATCTTGATGGTAGTTGCAGTCGCTTCTCAGGTGGGAGTAAGCATACCGAAGACTACTGGCTTAATGGCGATAGGTATGTCGCCCAGCGGTATAATGTCGACCCGCCACACTCTTCATTGAGCGTCTTCAATCCGAACACAGAGTATCGCGTTGAGACCTACGCTCCATCCTCTCACGCGAAAAGCGTGATACAACGGGCGTTCAAAGATACCGACAGGAAAATTGAGATAGGATTGAACGATAGTCGTCTACAAATTAATGTCTTTCCTGCAAGAGACTACTACCTACACTATGGAAACCTATACTATCCACCGCATAAGACCTATACCGTATCGTTACCGGAAGGTCTGGGGCGGAATTGGGATTACGGGAGTACTGGGGTTTCTCACAATCAGCGGAAGATAGCGTTCAGTTGTCGCTACTATGAGGGGAAATCAGAGCCGGACGAAACCAAGGACTACCGCGCCGCTGTGTTCGTGGTCCATGCGGACGGGACTGAGTTCCGCGACATGGGCTACCTGAGAATGAAACCTCATCAGGAAGGGCGCTTGGACTATCTGGGAGGCGCCTCTTTCAGTTGGCTACCCGACAGCAAGAGCCTCAGTTTTGTCTATAAAGGTACGCTCTACCTGCTTCCGGTTAAGTGAACGAATTGGGAGTGAGAGTTATTATGAAAACACCGCTTCAAAAAAACAGTTCAACTTGCGACCAAGAGTCGCCCTCGCTCTTTACGCGAATGGGCGGACTAGAGACCTGCCAACAACTCGTGGCGGCGTTCTTTCGCCATGTAGACGACGACCCCATACTGCTTGCTATCTATGGTCATCATCACCGTTGCGCGATAGAGGGACTCACCCGCTACCTTGAGCAACTCTTTGGCGGGAGACCCGAATACGCCGAAAAAGGAAACTATCTCAGCCTGATTGAGGCGCACGCACGCTTCAAAATCGGGCAAACGGAGCGCGACGCATGGCTCGCCACGATGTGCAAGGCGCTGGACGAAGTTTCGCTAGACGAATCGCTACGGGCGGCGCTACGCGAATTTTTCGCCTACTCCTCTACGGCTATCATCAACCGCCCCGCCTCCGCCCCGCCATCCTCTGACACTGCTAAACCGCCCTCCAACATCCCGCTAGAGCGGGAGATAGAGTCCCGCTGGCAAGCGCAACTCCTAATCGAAGAGATAGTCGGCGCAGTAGGGAGCGGCGACGCTTCGCGTGTTCTTGCGCTACTCGCCTCCGACCCACTGCAAGTCTATCTACAGTCCGAAAAAGCGATATTCGCCAGCGTCCTCGCTGTCCTCGGTAGCGGCGGTAACTCAGTGTTGCTAGACTACATTCGCGAACAAATCTCCCAGACCCCCGAACTGCTAACTCTGCGATGCGCCATTCGAGGTACGCTTCTGCACAGCGCGGCGGCGGCGGGATGCCCGCAGTTTGTCACCCTGATCCTTGAGTTCGGCGCGAACCCGAACGCCGTTGATGGCGGAGGGCATACCCCCCTCTACTCCGCGTGTAATGCAACGGAGGGTAGGGCGGACGAGAGGGCGGAGGTCGTTCGCCTCCTCGCGGAGAGCGGCGCGGACGTAAACGCAAACGGCGGAGTAAAACGGTGCGCTCCTCTACATACGGCGGCGCGGCGCGGCTCTGTCTCCGCCGCAAGCGTGTTACTCGAATACGGCGCGGACATAGAGGCGCGAGATAGCGAAGGCGATACGCCCCTGCGCCGCGCTGTCAACTGCGGTAAGCCAGAGGTGGCGGAGTTTCTACTTTCGCGGGGCGCGGAGTTGCGTTCCAAAGGAAGCGGAGGGCTGGAGGCGTGGCAAGCGGCGCGAACCGCGAAGATGAAACACATTTTGCAGAACTATCTGGCGCAAGGGAGGCAGGAAACCGCGCCCTGAGTTTAGAATAGGCAGGGGAGCCTCTATAGTGGCATGGCATCCTTTCATCACCAAAGCGATGCCTTACGGCAACCGTAAGCAGTTCACCTGATAAGGATATACTATTTTGTAAGAGTTCAGGGGTTGTGGGAATCACCATAACCTCAACCAACCTCTCCTAGCCCTCAACCCCTACCCCTTCTCCCAATTCTGGGAGA
>CAIJLM010000544.1 GCA_903821495.1 uncultured Chthonomonas sp.
AACACGATACCGCCGATAAGGGTAATCAGTTGCCCTAAGAACTGCGGAACCGCTCCCGTCAGCGTACCCTGAATGACGGAGAGGTCGGTGGCGAGGCGGCTCGTGAGTTCTCCCACGCGCCGCTGTCCGAAGAAACTCATGGGAAGGCGAATCAGACGCGAGTAGGTGTCACGACGGAGGTCGGCGAGACTGCGCTCTCCCACTTCGGTTAGCCAGTAGGTCTGAAATGCGGAGGTCACAGACTGGAGGACGAGAACGGAGAGGAGAAGCAGGGTTGTGGCGTTGATGTTCGCGGTATCTATGGCGATAGGATGCCCTGCCGCGCTGTTCGCCACACTGCGGTTGGCGCTATCTATCAGCCTGCCCGTGCAGTAGGGAAAAGCAAGTCCCGTCAGGCTAGAGACAAGTAGACAAACCTGGGCGAGGATAAATTTGCGCGTGTAGGGGCGTATGTAGGAGAAGAGGCGAAACGTCTCCTTCAACCCTTCGCGGGTAAGGCGCGGGGGAGGAGCGTCATCTGTTTGGGGAGGGCGTTCACGAGAAGGCATGAGTTTCTGTCTCCTCTTCTCTCTTGACCTACGACCTATCTTGCAAGATAAACGAGAATACGCCGGAGAGAATTCCCATCAACACAGAGCCGATGACCGCCGCGAGTGGAGTGAGTACGTGGAAGCCCGCGATAAGCCCGTTCCCTAGCGCCATAAAGAAGAATATGTTCAAGGCGAAGCCAAACAGCCCGAAGGTCAGGCAGTTGATGGGCCAGGCGAAGAACATAATGATGGGACGAATAAAACTATTCGCGAACGCAAGCGCTACCACCACCATCGCCAAAGAGACAAAGTCTTTGCCCTGTATGCCCGGAACGAACTTTGTAATAATAAAGAGCGCGAGTACGCTCGATACCCACTGCGCCACCCAGTTGCGAATTCCTGTAGTCAATGTCGAATCCCTCTCTGTAATTAGTCTCTCGCTGTTGATAGACGGGGAACGCGCCCCGCAGGTTTCAACTCAAAATAAAGCGTTCGATAGCGCGGGCTACCCCGTCCTCGTACACGGAGGCGGTTAGGTGGTCGGCTATCGCGATAAGTTCCGGTTGCGCGTTGTGCATAGCGACTCCCACTCCCGCCCACTCTATGAGGTGCAGGTCGTTCAGGTGGTCTCCTATCGCCATAACCTCCTCGCGGGCGATGCCCAGATGTTTGGTCAGCGCCTCCGCCCCCGTCGCCTTATTAACCCCGTTCGCGTAGATTTCGATACCCCAGTAGTGTTCCGAACCGGACTGGATAATGCTCACGTCGCCCGTTAATCGCTCTTGAAGCGTAGACGCAAGCGGGTGTATCTGCGCCCTGCTCCCAAACGTTGAGAGAGAGACGGGCATAAAGGGGAGGCGTTCTAGAATGTCGGGGCAGGGTTGATAGCGGGGAGGAGTCGCCCAGGGGCCAGTAGGCAGGTCGGGGTGGTAGATAGCGCGAGAGCGCTCCACGTCGTATACAACCGAGTCTTCAAAGAGGTAGATTTGCGCTCCGAGGCTATAGACCTCTCGTGCAATTTTCAGCGCCAACTCTTCTGAAAGCAGAGAGAGTAGGTATATCTCTTCCGTTCCGAGGTGTTGCGCCACCGCGCCATTTGCGGTGACAGCGTAGCCGAGCGGGATGCCGAGTTGTTCGGCGATGGGTTGCGCGGTGAAGCGGGTGCGCCCTGTGCAGGGGATAACGTAACAGCCCGCCCTATGAGCGGCTTGTATGGCGCGTCGAACAACGGGGCTTACACGTTCATCGGGCCCGATAAGAGTGCCGTCCATATCCACGAAGAGGGCGCGAATGCGCGGGGAAACAGGGTTAGTGTGTGTCATAGCGTAATCTATTATACCCGCTCGACGCCACGCCTCGCGTCGCCAATATGGAAGCGGTCAGAGTTCAGGGTTATGGGAATTAACCGCGAAACACGCAATGCACAATGCGATGAGTCCGCGAAAAACGCGAAAAGGCGCGAAAA
>CAIJLM010000545.1 GCA_903821495.1 uncultured Chthonomonas sp.
CCTAACATGAGATGAGAATGTTATACCTGAAACCAGAAGCACAAGCAAACGCGACTAATTTGGACACCACAAAAATTGACTGTATCGCGATAATGCCGAATTATGATGCGTTCGCCCTGTCGCGGTTCATTCCCAAAAGGGTGAACTCTTACAGAATCGTGTTATAATGTAGGTATTGCCAGCATCGGGAGGACTAGGATGAAACAACGCGCTTGTCGTATTGAAATGGGGGGCGGAGTGCCGCTACTAACGGCTTTTTGCCTCGTCGTATTTTCGGCTCTCGCCTCGTCGTTCGCTTTCGCGAACCCCAAAACGCCCTCTCTCCGCAGCCCATTCGCCTCCCTCTTCTTTGAAGAGAACCGGGGGCAAGCGCCCGCCTACACTCAGTTCCTTGCGCGATGGAAGGGAAAAACGCTCTCGCTTTCGCCGCAGGAGATAGTCGTCACAGGGTATACCGCAAAACAGGCGACAACTCCCTTCCGCATGAGGCTACTCGGTAGCGCCGCGAACGCGCAGGGGCAGGGCGTGGAGCGGAAGGTCGGCGTAGTGAACTACCTACTCGGCAACGACAAAGCGAACTGGCGAACGCACCTGCCGACCTACGGAAAAGTGCGCTACACGAGCGTCTATTCGGGGATTGATACGGTCTACTACGGCAATGGCGAACAGCCTGAGTGCGATTTCGTGGTAGCGCCCCGCGCCGACTACAGGCAGATACGCCTCGGCTTCTCCAACTCGGACAGCGTGAATATAGCGCGAGACGGCTCCCTGCGCCTGAAAGCGGGGCGCGAAACGATGACGCTAGGCAAGCCTGTTATCTATCAAATGCGGAATGGAAAGCGGGAGGCTATTTCAGGCGGTTACGTCGTTCGTTCGCGTCGCGAAATAGGCTTTAGGGTCGGCGCGTATAACCGCTCTCTGCCGCTTGTAATAGACCCTGTGCTTATATACTCTACAACGTTGGGGATAACAGATTCGCCCTATTTTGTTCAATCCATCGCGGTTGACTCTCAAGGCAATACTTATGTCACAGGGAAGACCTACGCTACAAATTTCCCAACGACAATAGGAGCCTTTCAGAAGACGAATCCGAACAAAAAATGGGAAACTGCGTTCGTAGCGAAACTGAGCGCAGATGGACACTCGTTGATTTATGGAACCTATTTGAATGGTACAAATGGTTTAACCTATGGGATTTCTATCACAGCGGACAGCGCTGGGTGCGCTTACATTGGAGGCATCACCTCTTGCACCGATTTTCCTATAACGGCGGGCGCTTTTCAGACTAAAGGCTCTTCCATTGTAACAAAATTGAGCGCAGATGGCGGTTCACTAATATACTCGACCTATCTTGGACCAGCGGGTCTAACCGGGATTGCAATAGACAGCGCTGGGTGCGCCTACGTCGCAGGAGCCACGACATCCGCCAATTTCCCTGTATCGGCGAACGCTTTCCAGAAACAACTTAAAGGAAAATTATGCGGAATTGTAGCCAAACTTAATGCAAACGGCTCCGCTTTGCTATACTCTACCTATCTAGGAGGAAACGACCCCAAGAATTTGTATGGGACAGATATTGTCGCTATTGCAGTGGACGGCGCTGGGAGCGCTTACGTGACTGGTAATACGAGTTCTCCGGATTTCCCTGTCACCTCTGGCGCGTTTCAGACAACGCTTAAAGGAAAACACGATGCCTTTGTCACAAAATTGAGCGAAAATGGCGGGGGGCTTATCTACTCCACCTACCTTGGCGGCACGGGGATAGGTCATGAAAGCGGGTCTGCCGATGTCCCCTCCGCCATTGCGCTGGATAGCGCGGGGAACGCTTATGTCACAGGAGTAACCTACTCCGCGGACTTTCCTGTCACGAAAGGCGCGTTTCAGACACAACTGCACGGACTATACGATGCCTTCGTAACCAAGTTGAGCGCAAATGGAGCGAAACTTATCTACTCCACATTTCTTGGAGGCGTTGAGCGTAGCGCCTCTGGAGATGAGGCTACTAGAGGAATAGCGGTAGACGGAGCTGGTTACGCTTATGTCACAGGATATACAACCGCTCCCGACTTCCCTACTACCGCTGGCTCTTTTCAGGCTCAAAAGATGAACTCTATCACCGACCCTACCTGCTTTTTAACGAAGTTAAGCGTTGATGGAACCGCTCTCGCATACTCCACCTATTTCGTTCTACCCGGAACGCTCCATACGTCCGTAGGAATAGCTCTCGCTCTGGATGCCGCTGGTTCAACATACGTAGGGGAATCGGGGTGGATACCCACTACGCAAAACGCATTCGCCCAATACGGAAGCGGCATTATCACGAAGTTCGACCTGAACCTTCAACCGGAGAGCCTCGTTACCGTAGGGATTCCCTACGTGCAGGAGGGCGGAACCATTGGGCTGACCGCAACGCTCACCTATCCCGCCGATACTGATGTCACGCTAAAACTCGCCGCGAAGGGCAATGTGCCAACGACTCTGAATCTCAATACTCTGACCATCCCCAAAGGCGCGATAAGCGGAACCTTTAAGGCGACGTTCGGAGCGGTGACAGACGATACCGACACCACAATCACCGTCTCCCTCAACAACGTCAGCGCGACGGCTCCTCTCACGGTCTTCAAGGCGCGAAAAATTACAGCCACGAAAGGGGTAGGCGCTCTCTACGGCGGGAATTCTATCGACCTAACCGTGACGATAGACAGGGCGGCGGGAGTCGACCAGACCATCGCGCTAAAACTCTCCAACACCGTTGCAACAATAAGCCCTACCCTCGTGATTCCCGCTACCAAGACCTCCGCCGTCATCACGGCGACGACTACCGCCGTTACCGCAGACAAGTCCGTTACGTTCACAGCGACCCTCAACGGCGCTTCCAAGACCCGCGACTTCTGGGTTCTACAGCCTCGCGTCTTGACCAGCATGACCATTCCGTCCGGCGACATACTTGCAAACAAAACCTATACAGGAACCATGACCATCACTCCCGCCGCGAAGTTGCTGAATGTCGGCGTGAGCATGAAGAGTACGCAGAACACGGTTTTGAAGGTGACTCCCGCATCGCTTGTGTTTGCGGATGGCGTAGGAAGCATGACCTTCACTCTGACTACGGGCGCGGTGACAAAAGACACGAAGGTCACGCTCTCCGCGACTTGGAACGGCAAGACCCTCTCGCAAGACATTATCGTAAAGAAGTAACGTAAGAGTTCACCATTTTGGGAATGAACCGCGAAACACACAATGCACAGTGCGATGAGTCCGCGAAAAACGCGAAAAGGCGCGAAAAGGCGCGAAAA
>CAIJLM010000546.1 GCA_903821495.1 uncultured Chthonomonas sp.
ACCTGAAGGACTTTACAAAGGCGGAAGAGGCTCTGAAACGGTGTCTCTCCCTCTCAAATCCGCATGAATCCACCGTTCGCAAGGTCTACTCAATGTTGGCGGGATGTCGTTTGGAACAGGGGGATGTGCAGGGGGCGCGGGACTGGGCGGGGCGGGGATTGGATCTCACCCCCAATGACCCTGAACTGCTGTTTCGGGCGGGGATAATCCACCGTGAGGCGGGCGACCTCGCCGCTTCCGAGCGGAGTTATCTTCAGTTATTGACGGCGCGGGAGACGGGGCACATAGACAGTATTGACATATCGATTACGACGTTTAAGGCGCACCATAATCTTGCGATGGTATACGTGGATATGGGGAGGCAGGACGAAGCGGAGAGGCACTGGATGGAAGCGGTTCGATACTCTCCGCAGTTCCTTCCGTCGTGGCTGGGATTAGGCGAACTCTACCTGAAATTACGGAGGTTTGAGGATGTCGAACGTATCATAGGGCGCCTCTCGTCATTAGAGGTAGAGGTAGCGGAACGACTGCGCCAACAGTTAGTCGCCGTTCGGGGCAGGTAGAGGGTGTTTAATGTCAAAAAAAGGGCGAAAATAGCGCTGTTTACCACTTGCAATCCGCAACTGACTTGTCGTATAATGGAGAGAACAGATGTGAATCTCTTATTGGAAGGTCAGAATGTTCTCTCTTGCGGTAGTCGAACATAGTATAAACCCTCGAAACACGACTCCCCTTGTTGACGCAGATGCGACGGGGCAGGCGGGAACGCCGGGCGAGGGACCTTATATGCTGATATCCCTCACGTGGGATGGCGAGAGGATAATTGCAACCAGCTTCTCGACGTATGGTTGTCCCGTAGTGCGCGCTTGCGGTAGTTTTGTGAGCGAGTGGGCAAAGGGAAAGACGATGGAGCAGGTGAGCGTTCTTACCGCCAGTGACCTCATGCTAGTTATGGGCGGCTTACCTTTAGGGAAAGAGCACTGCTCGGAATTATCTGTGGAAGCACTGAAGGATGCAGTCGCTAGAATTGCGATGCCTGTATCGGTCCTGTGAAGGAGGCTGAAATGAGTCACTTTTGTCAACCTAATTTTTTTGGCGGGATTATCGTAAAACCAAAAGCTTGTGGAGGAAGTTGTCGCGCTGATGGCGACGACACTGGTGATCGCGACGGTTCAGGTCCAGGTGATGGCAATGGAGCAGACCCGCCGCCTCTCATTGTGGGACCTTACTGGCAAGGGGTATTGGTGATACATGATGGTAATGTAGGTCACATTTTATATTCGCTTGAACAAATAGTAACTTGTGACGAAACAGGCGAATGTTTCAAGGCGGATTCTTGTCAATGGATGAGTTTTAACCAGTTGTATGATATTACTGTCGTCTATCATTATAGCACACCGGAAGGGGACTGGACGGACTGCACTACAGGTATCACAAAAACATACCTCGCGGGCACGACATCCGGAGCCATTCCTCCGCCTCCCAGTTCTGCGACACTCTATATGAACCTAACCGTCAAGCCGTGATTTGTAAGGCATACTTGCCTTACTGACTTTGAGTCATTGTTCAGGAGTTCTGAAATGATACGATTGCTAGAGGATATATCGGAGCGGTTTCCGACGTTGCCCCTCCCGGATGCAGGGTTAATCCCTGCACCGGATGCTTCCAACACAGGCAAACGGCTAGCGTACTCCCCCGCCCCAAACCTCTCCGGCAGTCTCACCGTAGACCCGGAGATTGACCTCCCCTCGCCGGGCATGGACGTACACGTCTCCTACTACTACAACGCCGTCTCCACAGACAACGGAGCCTACGGATACGGCAGAACTCTCTCGCCGAGCAGACACGCTACCGCTTGCCCCACTCCCAGCGTCGTCACTGTCGCGCGCGGGAACGGTAACTTCGTCTCCTATACCGAAACCGGCTCCGGAACCAATGTCTTCAACACCTCCACTCCCGGCATCTTCGACACTCTTACCAAAGATACCGTAAACTCAAAATGGCTGGAGACTACGACGGAGGGAACCGTCAGCGTCTTCCCCGTAGACACCTCCGGCAACCGCTCCTATATCAACTACAAGCAGGATGCGATAGGAAACATACACACCTTCTCCTATGTGCCTTCCGGCGTGTCGAATATCACCGACGCTCTGGGACGGCTGGTCACCTTTCACTATCAGAGCGGGCTATTCCAGTATATGCAGGACTGGGCGGGACACGTGACCACCTTTCAGTACGACACGTGGACGGCAAGCCCTAGAAATCTCCTCGCGACGGTCATCGGTCCCACAGGTTGCGAAACCCTCTACGGCTATAGCGAAGTCACTTTGCAGGGGGGAAACGACTGGCTCCTGACCGAGATGACCGACCCCAGCGGCTACCAGAGTTTCTACACCTACGACCAGCAGAGAAGAGTGGTCTCGCGCACGATATCGGGACAGGGGACATGGAACTATCTGTATCAGCCGAACCAGACGCAGACGGTAGACCCGAACAACAACCAGTATAGCTACACTCTGGACAGCAACGGCGACCCCCTCGTGAGCCTAGACCCTATGCGCGTCATGGTGACGAACACCTACTCCAATCGGCAACTGACCTCGGTCAAGGATATGCTGGGGAATATGCGAACTTGGACGTACAACACGGCGGGTCGCCTCACAAAGTTTATCGACTCGGTAGGGAACCGCACGACTCTGAACTACGACGCTTACAACAGCCCTACGACTATCGTCTACGCGAACGGCGCTATGGTAACGTATAACTGGTACGGCTCGAACCGCCGCCTTCTCTCGTTTGTCGACCCGCGCGGCTACACGACGAGCGCCACCTACGACGGGCGGGGGGAGTTGACCAGCGTTCGCGACGCGCTGGGCTACTTCACGACGATAGCCTACGACACGAAATGGAACGCGACGTTCGTTCAGGATGCGCGCAACTATGTGACCTCCTACGCCTACGACCTCGCAGGGAATGTTATTGCGGGGCAAGACCCGCTCGGCTACCGCTTCACGGCGACCTACGACCCGATGAACTCGCTTCAGTCGTGGCAGGACGAGAACGGGGGCATGAGTACCTTTATCTACAACAGCAACGAGCTTTTGAGCCGTCAGATAGACGCACTCGGCTTTATCACGACGTATCAGTACAACATCTTCGACCTTCCTAAGCGTGTTGAGGACGCGCTCGGACATCTCACGACGCTCTCCTACACCGTGACGGGCAAGGCGAGCGCGGTAGAGGACGCGAACGGGAACACGACGAACTGGCTATACGACAACGCGGACCGGGTGAACGGTATTCAAGACCCTCTGGGAAACACTACCGTGGTAGGTTACGACGTTACCGGGCGGACGAAGTATATTCAAGACCCGCTGGGGAACCTAACGACGGCGACGTATCAAGGGATGGACAGGCTGAGGGCGGTTACGAACGCGCTGAACCAGATAACGACGTACAACTACGACAGTCTTGACCGTACTCTCTCGGTGCAAGACCCGCTCGGCAACTTCACGACGTTGGGCTACGACGGCTCCGGGAACCTGAACAGCGTTACGAACCCGCTCAACCTTATCTGGACGGCGGTGTACGACGGGGTAGGTCAGGTAAAGTCTTTCCAGAACCCGCGCAACTACATGAGCACCTACAGCTACGACCCGACGGGGAATTTGACGGGGGTTCAGGACGCGGCGGGGTATCGGGTGACAGCGACATTCGACCCAAGAGGACTGTTGAGCGTGTTGCAGAACGGGGTTGGGGTCTCGACGCACTACGCTTTCGATGGCGCGGGGAACGGGTTGAGCGTTCAAGACGGCAGGAACTTCTTCTGGACGGCGACCTACGACAGATTGGGGCAGGTAGTGGGCACAACTGACCCGTTGAACTACATGGCTACGTACAGTTACGACGGTCTCGGTCAGCTCAAGACCTCTCAAGACGAGAGCGGTTACATCACGTCGTTCGCGTACACTCCGACAGGCATGACGAAGAGCGTTCAGGATGCGCGAGGGAACTTCACGACCTACGGGTACACGGTTCGGGACGAGACGTACTGGTCTCAGAACATGATTGGAGCGTATCGGACGTACACGTATGACGCGAATGGGAACCCGTCTGTGTTCACGGACAGGATGAGCCGGACGCAGGGGTTCGTCTTTGACAAACTCTCTCGGCTGACGTACCTCTCTTACAACGATGGGAACACGACGAGCCTGAGTTACGACATTTTGGGTCGTGTGAAGGCGGTACAGGATGCGACGGGGATACAGACCTACGGTTACGACGCGGGGAGCCGCGTGACGAGCGTTGTCACCCCGCTGAATGTTCGTCTGACCTACAGTTACG
>CAIJLM010000547.1 GCA_903821495.1 uncultured Chthonomonas sp.
CCTGTCGTTTGACGTAGCGTGTCATGGCGCGGCGCGAAGCCTCTATCTGGTTCGCGGTTATCCAGCACGATTCGAGGGCTTGCAGACCGAAATCGCCAAAAGCGACATAGTTTCCACTAAGCGCTTTGCCTGTTCTGCGTCCGCGGTGTTGCTTGCGGTGCTTCAGGCGCTTGGGCATTAGCATAGTTAATTTGCCTCCATGAGGCGTGCAAGCCGTCGGACACGGGGAAGCCCAACCTTGCACGCCGAGTAACTCTTAGGTCTCCTAAGAGATACGGGATAGAAAAGAGAGAGATTCTCTCTGGTTTTTATCGTAACCCTCTCCCAGTTGTGAGGGCTACACCGAAACTCTAGCCGCTAGTGCGAGGAGGAGGGGTTCCGCCGCCGGTGTTGCCACCGCCGCCAGTGTTACCGCCGCCACGATAACCGCCACCGCCGCCTGTGTTGCCACCGCCACGATAACCGCCACCGCCGCCTGTGTTGCCGCCGCCGCTATAACCGCCGCCGCCAGTGTTACCGCCACCGCCACGATAGCCGCCGCCACCGCCGCTATAGCCGCCGCCAGTGTTGCCACCGCCGCCGCCGCTATATCCGCCGCCGCCACGATTACCGCCGCCGCCGCCGCGTCCGCCGCGTCCGCCTTGCCTGTCTCTATCGCCGCCACGTCCGCCGCGCTCGCTTCGGTCGTTGCGCTCGCCAGAGCGGTCTGGGCGACCTCCAGGATTTCGGGAATCCACTTCGGACTGTCGGGGTTGTCCGGGAAGGACATCGCCCTTATAAATCCAGACTTTGATTCCTATGTTGCCGTAGGTAGTCGCCGCCTCCGCGAAGCCGTAGTCAATATCGGCGCGGAGAGTTTGAAGCGGAATTTTGCCTGTGCGGTCGTGCTCTTTTCGCGCCATTTCCGCGCCAGCCAGACGACCGGAGCAGGTAATTTTGATACCTTTCACGCCGAGTTTGGTGGCGCGAAGGATGGCTTGACGCATAGCGCGTTTGTACGCGATACGCTTTTCAATCTGTTGCGCGATGGCTTCCGAAACAAGTTGCGCGTCGGTGTCCGGCTGTCGAATTTCCTGAACGCTTACGTGAACCTGCTTCTTGGTAAGCGCGTCGAGAGCCGCTTTCAGCTCCTCCACGCCCTTGCCTTGTCGCCCGATGATGATACCGGGTTTCGCGGTGAAAAGCGTCGCTTTGACGCGAGCGCCTTGACGCTCTATCTCCACGCGGGAGATAGCGGCGTTGCCGTGTTTCGTCTTGATGTAGCGGCGGATTTTGTAATCCTCGTAGACCGCCTCAGCGAAGCCGCGCTTCGGCAGATACCAGGTACTGTCTGTGTTTCGGATAACGCCTATGCGAAAGCCGATAGGGTGAACTTTCTGTCCCAAGTCGTTGTTCCTTTCGGTATTCTACCTTAGTCTTGTGTGGCTTCTGTTACTTGAGAGGCTCTCGCCGCTCTCGCCGCCGCCGCGCGCGTCCCTGTTTTTCGGGGTTTGCGAACGCGGGGAACATCTTCCACGATGATGGTGATGTGGGAAGTGCGTTTTAGGATTGCGTAGGCGCGTCCCTGAGCGCGAGGTTGAACGCGCTTCATGCGGGGACCTTCGTCCGCTCTCGCCTCAACGATTTTGAGGTTCTCAATGCGGAGTCCATGGTTATTAACCCCGTTGCTTGCGGCGGAAGTCACCACTTTCGAGATGAAATCTGCGGCGCGGTTGGGGATATAACTCAGAAACGCCAAAGCCTCCTGTACGTACTGCCCGCGCACCTCATCCATAACGAAACGGGCTTTGCGCGGGGGAACACGCAGGAATTTGGCTACGGCGTGCGCCTGATTGGAAGCGACTTTGCGCCCTCTGTCTTGCTTTCGGCTTTCGCGATGGTACTTGGGTTTCGCGACAGCCACATTTTCTTCTGCCATTCTCTGCGTACTCCTCTATTTGATACCGGAGCGGCGTTCAATCTGCTGTCCTGCGTGACCTCGGAAGGTGCGGGTAGCGGCGAACTCGCCCAGTTTATGACCAACCATATTCTCCGTTACGAGAATCGGAATATGTTTTCGCCCGTCGTGAACGAGCAGTGTGTGTCCGATGAAATCGGGAAAGATGGTAGAGCGTCGCGACCATGTTTTGATGGCTTTGCGCTCGTTTCGGGAATTCATCGTCCGAATCTTTTCCAGTAGTTTCGGATCGGCGTAAGGTCCTTTTTTAAGTGAACGTCCCATAAATATCTCCAGAGAGGCGCGGCGTTTACGCCGCCACGCCTCTCCCTAATCTAAAGTTAAGACTTGCGACGACGCAGGATGAACTTGTCGGTAGAGCGATTGCGTCGGGTTTTTCCGCCAATAGCGGGCTTGCCCCAGGGACTCGAGGGTCCCTTCTTGCGTCCGATGGGGCTTTGCGCCTCGCCGCCACCGTGCGGGTGGTCTCGCGGGGTCATTGCAATGCCGCGAACGTGGGGTCGAATTCCGAGCCATCGGCTCTTGCCGGCTTTACCGTAGGATTCGTTCTCATGCTCTGCGTTGCCGACTACGCCAATGGTGGCGCGGCAGGTGAGCAGAACTCGTCGGGTCTCGCCAGAAGGAAGGCGAACCTGCGCGTACTTTAGCTCTTTAGACATCAGTTGGGCGCTCGTTCCTGCGGAACGAACCATCTGACCGCCCTTACCGGGGTTCAGTTCAATGTTATGAATCTGCGTACCGATAGGGACATTGCGTAGCGGAAGGCTGTTGCCAGGCTGAATGTCCGCCGCGTCGCTAGAGATGATAATCTGCCCCTCTTTGAGTCCTTCGGGGGTCAGGATGTAGCGCTTTTCACCGTCCGTATACTCCACGAGGGAGATTCTACAGGTGCGGTTGGGGTCGTACTCGATAGATAGAACCGTGGCAGGGACATCAATTTTGTTGCGCTTGAAGTCTATGATGCGGTACATCTTCTTGTTGCCGCCGCCAGCGAAGCGGTGGGTGATGCGTCCTTTGTTATTACGTCCGCCTGTCCTCTTAATCGGCTCTAGCAGAGGCTTATGGGGTTCGAGCGTTCGGCGAGTTCCCGGCACGCGGGTTAGCTCCGAATAGGTCGAACCTCTGCGAAAGCGACGTGAAGGAGTGGTCGGTTTATACTGTCGTAAAGGCATTGTATTTCCTCGTTTCCTCTTCCGTCCTAGATACCCTCAAAGAGTTCCAGTGGTTTGTTGGTGGTGACGATGGCTTTTTTCCAGCTAGGAGAGTAGCCCGCTTTCGCGCCACGACTAAGTACGCGCCCTTTTTTCCCTTTGATGTTCAGGGTGTTTACGGCAGTGACTGTCACTTGCTGTTCCGAGTAGATGGTCTCAATCGCGTGGGCGATTTCGATTTTGTTGGCATCTTTCTTCACGCGGAAGTGATATTTCTGGCGCGACGCTTGGTCGTTGCTTTTTTCTGTGAGCAGGGGTATCTCAATAATGATGTGGGGGTCTCTCATGCCGCCACCTCCTCTTCCGATTTTTCATTGGGAGTCCATACCGCTTCAATCTTCTCAACAGCCCCTTGAAGCAGAACAATTTTGTGCGCGGTCATCATGTCGCGCACAGAGAAGTTCGGCGCATAGCGCAACTCCACGTGGGGGATGTTGTGAACAGATTTCAGGGTCGCCACATCGTACTCAGGTACGATGATAAGAACCCTTCGGGTCTCGGACAGCCCTAAAGCCTTGAGCAGAGCGACTGCTTGCTTCGTTTTGGGTTGTGCAAAACTGAGCGCGTCTAGCCCGATGACAGCCTCTTTCGCCACTTTGAGCGAAAGAACGCAACGGAGGGCTTGGCGGCGCATTTTTACGGGGAACGCCTTGCGGTAGCTACGCGGGTGGGGACCGAAGACGGTTCCGCCGCCGCGCCAGTGAGGAGCGCGAATCGTACCCTGTCGGGCGCGTCCGGTTCCTTTTTGGCGGTAGGGCTTGCGTCCGCCTCCGCGCACATCGCCGCGCTCTTTGGTCTGCGCGGTTCCGAGGCGTTGGTTCGCCTCTTCCGTTACGATGGCTTGATGCACGAGGTTCTCGTTGAACTCAACTCCGAAGATAGAATCGGGAAGAGGCAACTCGCCAATCTGCTTTCCTTCTGAGTTATAGAGAGGTATTGTCGCCATTAGGAATCCCTTCTTCCTCCGGTTAGTCGCTGGATGGTGATATACCCGCCGTTTGCGCCGGGAACCGCCCCCTCAATTAAGAGAAGGTTTCTATCACTATCCACGCGGGCAATACGAAGTCCGCGCACTGTCGTCTGCACATTGCCCATTTGACCGGGCTTTTTGGTGCCTTTGAAGGTGCGAGCGGCATCTGTTGCGCCACTGGACTGCGGCTTGCGGTGAATCATCGAGCCGTGCGTCATATCGCCGCCGTGGAAATGGTAGCGCTTTACAACGCCTGCAAACCCTTTTCCTTTGGAGGTTCCAACGACTTTAACGCGCTGTCCCGTCTGAAAAATATCGCACTTAATTTCGTCGCCAAGCTTGTAATCGGACGTATCGGAGGTGCGTATCTCCTGAAGATGGCGGAGAGGGGTGACTCCCGCCTTCTCGAAATGTCCCTTGAGCGGTTTGTTGACTAACTTGGGGCGAATCTCCCCAAAGCCAACTTGAACAGCTACATAGCCGTCCTTATCAACACTTTTGAGCTGCGTGACAATGCAGGGACCTGCTTCTATCACGGTGACGGGCACAACCTCTCCCCTATCGTTGAAGATTTGGGTCATGCCTATCTTCCTGCCCAGAATTGTGTCTACCACTGTAGTCTCCTAGTCAGTTATTTAGAGTGAGCGGAACGAGATTGTTCGCGCTCTTTGTAAGGGCTTGAATTTTGAAGCCCTTGTAAAAATACGTTGCGTCAGTGAATAGAGAGCGAGTTAAAGCTTAATCTCAATATCCACGCCGCTGGGAAGGTCGAGGCGCCCAAGCGCTTCGATGGTCTTGGGACCCGGCTCCAGAATGTCAATGAGGCGTTTGTGCGTTCTCTGCTCAAAATGCTCCATCGACTCTTTGTCAATCGTGGGACCACGGTTGACGCAGAAGATGTTACGCTCCGTTGGCAGAAGGATGGGACCTGCGACCCGCGCTCCGGTGCGTTTTGCTGTTTCGACGATTTTCTCCGCCGATTGGTCTAGGATACGGTGGTCAAACGCGCGGAGGCGAATACGCACCTTATCTAAACGTCCTAAATTTGCCATAAAAACTATCTCCTACTACTCACAAATTTCACACATGAGAGGAGGTCAGCCGTTTTGGCGAAACAGCTGACCTCATTACAAATCGCCTAAGCTAGGACTTTTGTGACAACGCCCGCTCCAACGGTTCTTCCGCCTTCGCGAACTGCGAAGCGCAGTCCCTCTTCCATCGCTATGGGTTGGATTAGCTCGGCGGTAATCG
>CAIJLM010000548.1 GCA_903821495.1 uncultured Chthonomonas sp.
AGGACAAGAGAAGAGATGCAGTTTCTTAGCTTTTGGTTGTGGCTTGCGATAGCGATGGGGCAGGGCGCGGGAAGCGATAACTGGAATGAGTTCCGGGGAGCCTCCTCCGACGGACACAGCGCCGCAAAGGGGCTACCCGTACTGGCGTCAGGATGGCTTTGACCGTAACCCATCGCCTGTAGGGTAATTGACGAGGCGTATCAAATAGGAGCTAAGGTAGCCTGTCATGGACAAGACTTCAGCAAAAATAGAAAAATACTGTCGAGGACTGCGTAGCCAAGACCCTCTTAGGTTAGATTACGCCGCGAACGCGCTTGCCGAGATAGGAACTATTGCGCTTCCCGCTCTCCTTGAGGCTCTCAAGGAGAGTCGGAGCGATGTTCGCCGCGCTGTCGCCAAAGCGCTTGTCAAGATGGGAGACGTAGTGGTTCCTGCGTTGATTGAGGCTCTAAAGAATACGAATAGCGACGCGAGGCGTGGAGCGGCGGAGGCGCTCGGCGGGATACACGACCAGCAGTCCGTTCGCGCCCTCATAGAGGCTACCTTCGATGTAGATTGGTACGTTCGTAGCGCCGCCGCTCGCTCTCTTGGACTGATAGGTGCCGCTCAAGCTACGCCCACTCTCCTCCACTCCCTCAAGGACACAAATGACTTTGTAAAACTATCAGCGATAGGCTCTCTTGGTAAGATAGGCGAAGCGGAAGCGGTTCCCGCTCTCATTCAGGCGTTAAAAGATACAACGCCCGATGTGCGCCGCGCCCTTGTCAACGTCCTTGTCAAGATGGAGGGAGTTTCGGCGCCCGCGTTAGTTGAGGCTTTAAGGGATACGAATAGCGATGTGCGGCGCGGCGCGGCGGAGTCGCTCGGCGAGATAGGGGGCGTGCAGTCTGTTTCCGCGCTCATTGAGGCTCTGCACGATGTGGATTGGTATGTGCGTAGCGCCGCCGCTCGCTCACTGGGATTGATAGGCGATGTTCAAGCCGCGCCCGCTCTTATTGAGGCGCTCAAGGACACAAGCGAGTATGTCTTTCAGTCTGCGTTGCGTGCATTGGGCGCAGTCGTTGACGCTAGAGAGATACCCAAAATGGCGCTCGTCTGCCAGACCATGTCTCCTAAAGAGAAGGTCGCTACGCTTAGGGCTTTGAGCGGAATGAGAGATGGAGTGCGCTCGCCCTACCCTATTGGCGATATTCACTCCTACTGCGCTAATCTCGTAGCCAGCCAAAGCGTTGCGTTAATGGTACGACAAGGCGCGGAGAGCGTGATAGAGTATTTGAGTTACCTACGCGCCAGCGCCACGCCCGAAGACCCCGACACCCTTCTTCGCCCTGTCTACGGCGGACAGAACCCTGCGGATGCGGAGGAACTGCTTCGCGCTTCTGAAAACAGAGGAGCGATATTATAGGCAGGAGAAAGGGAGGCGTTTGGCGTAATTTAAAGTCGTGAGCGAGCGGAGAGAGGACAAGAGAAGAGATGCAGTTTCTTAGCTTTTGGTTGTGGCTTGCGATAGCGATGGGGCAGGGCGCGGGAAGCGATAGCTGGAATGAGTTCCGGGGAGCCTCCTCCGACGGACACAGCGCCGCAAAGGGGCTACCCGCGATATGGAGCGAGACCCAAAACGTCCGCTGGAAAGTCCCGATACCGGGGCGGGGCTGGTCTACGCCCGTTGTTTGGGGTAAGCAGGTCTGGCTGACTACCGCGACGGAAGACGGTCAGAAGATGTACGTCGTCTGCGTGGATAGGGAGAGCGGTAAAACACTACTCAATCGGGAACTGTTTCAGAACCCCAAGCCAGAGCCTCTAGGCAACGACGTAAACAGCTACGCCTCTCCCTCCCCGACCATTGAGAAGGGGCGCGTCTACGTCCATTTCGGGAGCTACGGAACGGCGTGCCTCGATACGCGCTCTCTCGCTACGCTCTGGACGCGACGTAATCTGCCCTGCCGCCACTATCGAGGTCCCTCCTCCTCTCCCACTCTCTTTGAAAACCTGCTTATTCTCACTTTCGATGGAGCCGATACTCAGTACGTCGCCGCCCTAGATAAGAGGACAGGCGAAACAAAGTGGAAAACTGACCGCTCCGCCGACTGGAACGATGTAGACCCGACAGGCAGGATTATCGCAGATGGCGACCTCCGTAAAGCGCACAGCACTCCGTTCATCACACAGGCGAACGGGCGCTACGAGATGATAAGCGCTGGCGCGAAAGCCGCCTACGCCTACGACCCTCGCACAGGCAGAGAGCTCTGGAAGGTGGACTATCGAGGTTTTTCCGCCTCCTTTCGCCCCGTTGTAGGCTTCGGAATGGCGTTTATCCCCACAGGCTACGGTCACTCCGACCTCTGGGCGGTTCGGCTAGGCGGCTCAGGAAACGTCACGAAGTCGAACATTGTGTGGCGATACAGCCGCAATGTCCCCTCCAAGCCCTCGCCCCTACTTATTGACGACCTGCTCTATCTGCTCGACGACTCTGGCGTTTTCACCTGCCTAGAAGCGCAGACGGGCAAAGAGTTGTGGAAGGAGCGCATAGGAGGACGCTACTCCGCGTCGCCTGTCTTTGTAGACGGGCGTATCTACTGCTTTAGCGAAGAGGGCAAAACGAATGTGTTCCATCCCGGACGAATGTTGAAGCCGCTAGGCGAGAATCAGTTATCAGATGGGTTTATGGCATCTCCGGCCATCGCTGGCAAAGCGTTTTTCCTTCGCACAAAAACACATCTGTACCGCATAGAGGCGGCGAAGTAACCGCGCTACAAACAGGGCGCTATAACCACTACAGATTAGAAAAGGCAAAAGACATGACCGAAGAGCAGAAGTTTTTATTTGATGTGAAGGGGTGGCTACTTATCCCCGGCGTTTTGGGCGAGGCGCAGATAGAGGCGATAAAGGCGCACCTCTACGCTGGGGGGAACGGCTTCACGGGGCCCGCGCAAGAGTTGTTAGACCATCCCGTGGTTGTGGATGTTCTGAACGAGATTCTCTCCGGCTCGGAACCCGCAGAGGAGAACTACAATTTTCGTTGCGAAAACTCGTTCGTTACGATACGTCCGAACGGTTGGAAGGCGGGGATTAACGATATTCCCCATGTCGTGCTTCCTCCGCAGACGGCGAACGCGATGCGCTACCAGTGTCAGGGCGGCAAAATCTACTCCTCGCTTACCCGCGTTGTGTGGGAGTTGAACCCCGTAGAGAAAGACTCTGGCGGAACCCTCTTCCTCTCTGGAAGCCATAAGGCGAATCTTCCCTACCCGCCTTCCGTGAAAGAGGTAGATAACGCGCACCTCGAATCGTACTCCTGCCCCGCAGGCTCTGTGTTTATCTTTACCGAGTCTCTGCTACACGCGGCGACAGACTGGAAAGACCCCAATCACGACAGAGTCGCTATTTTCAGTTGCTATAACTCAGTATGGGCGCAGTGGCATCGCCTGAACCTCGCCCACGACCTCATCGAAACCATGCCCCCAAAACGGCAGAGTCTCTTCCGCGGAGTCTACGCCATTGACTTCTCGGCGAAACCCATCGTAGCCAATAGCGAATATGGGCTAAATAACCGTGCGCTGTAAGTCTGCCGCCTTACCGTGTCTCATCGCGCTAGTTCTCGCCCTCTGCGCCGCCCCCTTGCAAGCGGAGACCGTTCTTACGGTCTTCGCGCAGGGCTACACGCCCGAAGTCAGCACGGGCGACAACCCCAAGCCGCTCCACGAGATGACTCGTCTTGCGCGTGAGTTTGAACGCCTCCATCCGGGAGTCCGTATTCGCTTCATCAAAAATCCCGTTGGAGAGTATCGTACATGGATGCGTACCCAGTTGCAGGGCGGACTCGCGCCTGACGTTATGTGGGCGCACTCGACGTGGTGCAACGACGACGCGAAGTATGGCTGGTTTGTAAATCTTGACCCATACCTCGCCAAGCCGAACCCCTACTGCGTCCCCGAAGCGCGTGGCGCGAAGCGATGGGGAGACCTCTTCTACGCCGATGCCACCAACGCCAAACGCGCCCCCGACGGACACCTCTACGCCCTTCCCATCGACCAAGTAGAGACGGCTATCTACTACAATAAAGACCTGTTCCGACAGGCGGGACTTCAACCCCCGAATACGTGGGCGGAGTTTATCGCGCTTCAGAAGCGGCTGAAAGAGCGGGGTATACTCCCCTTTTTGATGACGGCGCAGTTAGAGATGCGGCTCTCGTGGGCGCAAGCCATTCTCAACGACCAACTCTGGGGCGACAAAATGCCACAGATGGACGTGAGAGCGACAGGCTCCGCCGGGTTTGCAGGAGTGGACGAGCAGGAGTTTATTCGCGCCTACAAAAAGGGGATTTTCTCTCTGCAAGACCCGCGCTACCGCGAAAAGTTACGTCTGCTAAAAGAGTGGTCTCAGTACTGGGCTCCCGGCGCTCTCGCCGCGAACGATGACCGACTTTTCAGGCTGGGCAAAGTCGCGATGTGGTGGGACGGCTCGTGGTACGCCCCGCAGATAGATAGAGACCCTATGCGCGCCTTTCAGTACGGCGTATTTCTTGTTCCGCCGCTTACAAAAGAGAGTAGCCCCTACGCCTCGAACGTGGGAGCGCGGGGGGTGGGTGGCGCGACCTCTATTCAGTACGCCGTCACAAACACGGCGATAGCGGGCGGGCGCGTTGAGTTGGCGATAGACTTTCTTCGCTTCATCACCGCCCCCGCGCAACTGGGGCCCCTTGTGAGCGAGGCGGGGCTGTTCCTACCGAACGTTGTTGGCTTGGCAGGCTCGCCGCTACTCAAACCCTTCCAGAAGGTGCTAGAGGTTGGGCACGTTCGCTTTGGGGGCGAACAGGGCGGCTCCGCCTACGGCGAGCAGGCTTTTCGTATTTTGCAGGGCTTTTTGGGAGGACAGTTCGACGAAGAGGAGACTCTCAAGCGTCAATCGCGGTATCTCGCGAAGGGGGTAGAGGACGAACTAAAAATCAACGCCGCGGACTGGCGTTTCGATAAGAACTGGGAGATACTACCCAACGCGATAGTCACTCACGCGCCGCCCGCCCCTGCGAAAAAGCCATGGGGGCTACTCATTGCGGCTCTTGGGACGCTGTTCTGCCTTACAGGGGGCGTTCTGCTTATCCCTAAGGCGCGGCGGGCGTTATGGAAGCATAGAGTCCCCTATCTGTTCCTTACGCCAAGTTTCGCCCTGTTAATTCTGTTCAGTTACTACCCTATCGCCTCCGCCATTGGTCACTCGTTTACGGAGTGGAAGGGGAGCGGTGAGGCTACTTTTGTCGGACTTGCGAACTTCAAAGAGTTATTCAGAGACGATATTCTGCGCGAATCGATAGGCAATATGGTAAAGATGTTGGTGGCGGGAATTGTTATTTCGCTAACCGTGCCGCTCGCCGTCGCAGAACTCATCTTCGCCCTCCGAAGCTCTCGCGCTCAGTACCTCTATCGCGTTCTATTCGTCGTGCCGATGGTCGTTCCGGGGGTGGTAATACTGCTTATCTGGGGCTTCATCTACGATAACAATCTGGGGCTACTCAATCAGGCGCTCGACCTGCTCGGTCTTGGCGGTCTAAAACACGCATGGTTGGGAGAGCCGGGGTTAGTTCTCTACTCATTGGTGTTTATCGGCTTCCCTTGGGTGGGAGGCTTTGGGCTACTGATATACTACGCAGGGCTACAGAACATCCCGCACGACATTTTCGATTCGTCTAAGATAGACGGGGTGATAGGCTTTGCGCGGTTCCGGTTTATAGACCTCCCCCTTCTTATGGGGCAGATAAAACTGCTGGTTGTGCTGGGTGTTATCGGCGGGTTGCAGGGCTTCCAGACGCAGTTGCTACTCTCAAATGGGGGACCCGGGTACGCCACAATGGTTCCCGGAATGCATATGTATCAGAACGCGATGACCTTTGACCGTATGGGATACGCCTGTGCGATTGGCGTAGCACTCTTTCTCGTTATCCTGCTTTTGACCTATATCAATATGAAATACCTGCGCTCTAGCACGGAGTATCAGCCCTAATGACCACCTCTCAAACCGCTATGTCCGCCGATACCCGCCGTTCGCTCTACGCGAAGCGACTCAGAGAGGTCGCGCTTCACCTACCGCTTTTCTTGTTGGTCGCGCTGACCTTCTACCCCTTCGTTTTTCTAGTGCAGACTTCGCTAAAAGACAATCCGCAGTTCTTCCACGACTTCTGGGGGCTACACGCGCCCCTGCACTGGAGCAACTACACGGAGGCGTGGGAGGCGATACGCCACTATATCGGCAATACGGTTATGGTGACGATAGCGACGGTGACGGGAACGCTTATCGTCGCCTCGTTCTCGGCATACACTTTTGCGAGACACCGCTTTCCGGGACGCGAGTTCCTATTCTACGCTATCCTCTCCTTGATGATGATTCCGGGAGTTCTTACCCTTATTTCGTCGTTTATGTGGATGAAGCGGTTTCCGTTTGCGGGAGGGAATGACCTCTTCGGAGAGGGGGGAAATGGACTGCTAGATTCGCACCTCGCGCTGATAATGCCGGGCATTGCGGGAGGGCAGGTCTTCGCTATCTTCATACTACGGAGTTTTATCGCCTCTTTACCAGAAGAACTTTTTGAGGCGGCGCGTATGGACGGCGCGAACGAGTGGCTGCTGTTTAGCCGAATCGCCATGCCGCTCTGCAAGCCGATACTCGGAACCGTTGCGATAATGGGGGCGTTGAGTACATGGAACGACTATGTGTGGCCCTACATCGTTCTGCCCGACGACTCCAAAAAAACATTGAGCGTCGGGCTTGCCTTCTTTCGAGGGGCTTACGCCACAACCTACGGGCCCCTCATGGCGGGCTATGTTCTCGCCTCCCTCCCGCTCCTGATTCTCTTCCTGCTGATGATGCGTACCTTCATTGCGGGGCTTACGTCAGGAGCGCTCAAGGGGTAGGCTGTTTAGAGGCGAACTACTTCGCAGGAGTCTCAAGGGCGGCGAGAGCGA
>CAIJLM010000549.1 GCA_903821495.1 uncultured Chthonomonas sp.
AGGCGTTAAATTGCCGGTTTCCGGGTCAGTAGCGGTACTTGCGTCCTGCTTCCGATTGTTGCAGTTATGGCAAGCGAAGGCTAGATTGTCTAAATCGTCGCTACCTCCAGCGGATATTGGTTGGATATGGTCAATCGTAAAAGTATCTAGCGAGAACGCTTCCGGCGCTTTGCAGTATTCGCAACGGTATTGCGCTCTCATAGCGACTTGCCGCCGCAAGCGAAGGGGAATTTTGCGTCGTTCCGTCATACGCGATTAAGGCGTCGAAAGCGGGCGTATGCCGAGCCGCTCCATCAATTGTCGCACGGGCGAGCCGCTCAGTTGTGAAAGGAGCGCAAGGTCTTGCATCCTTTGCGCTCCACGCGCCTCGCGTTCATCCAGCAAAGCCTGTAGATGAATCTGTTCCGCTTCCGTCAACGTTCCCTTATTACGTCGGCGCAATAAGCGATGCAGTTGGCGCGTCTCGGCTTCCGGCGCGGACGTGCGAATACGCCAGAGCGCTTCCGCTTCCAGTAGGCGCTGCGACGCGAGTTGTTCTAGCGTCAAGCCGTTACGCGTCGCCTCTTCGAGAAAACGCGCCTCCACTTCGGGTTGCAGGGTGATGGTAAGCGACATAGTGAAACGCTCCTTTCAGGAATCTTGCAGGTAACGAAATTCTACAAGTGTTTCGAGCGAAAGTCAAGAGCTGCCCTCTCCGCGTTCAAACGCCAAGTAACGCCTTCTCCTGCACCGCGGCTATCTTTTCGATACGCACTGCGGAGGCTTTGAACTCCGCCGTCCCCGATTTCGGGTCGTTCGCTTCGATGGTGAGGATGTTTACGTCTATCTCGTCGGGGAAGTGGAACGTCATAAAGACCAGTCCCGGCTTCAAGCCCCTGTCGAAGCGGACGGGAGCCTCTATCGCGCCACGGCGCGACACGACGCGAACCACCTCTCCCTCCTCTACCTTGTAGAGCGCCGCGTCTTCCGGCGATATGTCGAGGGTTTCGCCGTTACGCAGGGGCGAGGCGAACGCGCCCGTCTGCACGCCCGTATTGTACGAGTCGAGCCGCCGCCCCGTCGTCAGGCGAAGCGGGAACTCCTCCGATAGCGTGTCCTTTGGCGGGGAGTTCAGCACGATAGCGAAGGGGGCGCGTCGCCCTTTCAGCGCCTCGTCGGTCTCCCATAGGCGACCATGCAGGAAGGGTATACCGCTGTCCTCTTCGTGGTAGCAGGGCCACTGTATCCCGCCCAACGCCTCCAGTCGGGCGTAACTCATGCCCGCGTGCATAGGCGAGAGGCTACGCAGTTCGTTCCAAATCTCCTCCCCGCTCGGATAGCCCCAGTTGAAGCCCATACGGTTCGCGAGAGCGCAGATTATCCAGAGGTCGTCCTTCGCGTTTCCGGGCGCGTCGAGGGCTTTGCGAACCCGTTGCACACGCCGCTCGGAGTTCGTGACGGTTCCCTCCGACTCGCACCACGACGCGCTAGAGGGAAAGACGACATCCGCCATCTCCGCCGTTTTGGTGAGAAAAATATCCTGCACGACCATGAAATCGAGGCTTTCCAGAATATGGTGCGCGTGATGGCTGTCCGCCTCCGACTGCGCGGGGTTCTCGCCAATCACCCAGAGCGTTTTGAGTTCGCCGCGCTCCATCGCTTCGAACATCTGCGTCAAGTGCCAGCCCTTTTTCGGAAGGATATGCGTATTCCAACGCGCCTCGAACTTGGCGCGGGCTTCCGCGTCCTCCTCAATGTCTTGAAAGCCGGGAAGTTTGTTGGGAATGGCTCCCATGTCGCCGCCGCCCTGCACGTTGTTCTGCCCGCGCAGAGGCGTGAGACCGGAACCCCACCGCCCGACGTGTCCCGTTAGTAGAGCGAGGTTGATGAGCGATAGCACGTTGTCTACGCCGTTGTGGTGTTCCGTAATGCCGAGCGTCCAGCAGAGTTGCGCGGTCTTGGCGCGAGCGTAGTCGTGTGCGAGCGCCTGAATCTGCTCCGCAGGAACTCCTGTAACCTCCGCGCCGCGCTCTAGCGTCCACTCCTCCACGCTTGCGGCATAAGCCTCAAAGTTAGAAGTTGCGTTCTCTACGAAGGCGTGATGAACCAGTCCCGCGTGAATAATCTCTCGCGCTATGGTATTGGAGAGGGCGACATCCGTCCCCACCTCCAACCCAAGCCAGCTATCCGCCCAACGGGCGGAAGAGGTCTCTCGCGGGTCTACCACATAGAGTTTTGCGCCGTTATGAATCCCTTTCAGAACGTGATGGAAGTAGATAGGGTGCGCCTCACGGGCGTTAGAACCCCACAGAATGGTTAGTTCCGCCTCCTCCACCTCTTTATAGGAGCTTGTACCGCCCCCCGCTCCAAACGCTGTCGCCAGACCGACGACACTGGGGGCGTGTCAAGTACGGTTACAACTATCTATGTTATTGGTTCCCATTACCTGCCGCGTAAACTTCTGCGCGGCGTAGTTCATCTCGTTCGAGGCTTTCGAGCAGCTAAACACGCCGAACGATTGGGGACCTTGCTTCTGCGCTTTTGCGAACCCTTCGGCGGCTTTTTGCAGAGCCTCCTCCCATGTCGCCACACGCAGAGCGCCGTTCTCCCGAATCATCGGTTCGGTCAGCCGCTTGTAACCTTGTTGTTTTCTCATCTTGTCACCTCCTTTCAGGAGAGATTAACCGCGAAACAATCCTGTCGAAACCTAAGAGTTAGGGGCGCTGACCCAGCCACCCCATCCCAACCCTTGCCCCTTCACAAGGGGAAGGGCTAAATGCCGATGGCGGGAGGCTTACTGTCTCATAACAATCATCAGCGAACGGGAAGGCACTTACTTCTTGCCCAGATACGTATCGAACCACTCGGCGAGTTTGTCGCCGTCCTTCTCAATGCCAAGCCAGCCATGCCCCTTACCCGGCTTCACGATAAGGTCACAGGGAACGTTCAGGCTCTTCAGTTTGGCGATAACGATTTGCGACTGTTGGATAGGCACGAGCGGGTCTGCATCGCCATGAATAATGCGGGTGGGCGGCGATTTTTCGTTCAGTCCGTAGATAGGCGAAAAGGTCTTCGCGATACGGATTCTGTCCTCATCGGAGGTCTTCTCTGTAACTTCAAAGACGTTCCAGTAGCCTCTAAGGGTAGGAATCATCATCGCGTTCTGTCCCTCTTTGGCGTAGTTCAGGAAGTCGGTGGGCGGGAAGAAACAGGCTACCGCTTGCACCTTGCTAGAGGCTCTCTCTACCGGGTCTTTCGCGCTGGGGTCGCCGTCGTTGCCATACGCCGCCATCATCAAAGAGAGGTGACCGCCTGCGCTACCGCCGGAGATTCCCAATCGATTAGGGTCTACGCCGTACTCCGCCGCATGAGTGCGAATAAAGCGCACGGCGCGATGAATATCTTCCACTATCTCGCGCAGGAAGAACTTGGGATTACTGCCATGCACTACGCAGAAGACAGTCTGCCCGTGCGAGGTGAAAATCTTCGCTTGGCGCGGTTCAATGTTGTTGTGATTGGAGACCCAACCGCCGCTTACCATCCAGATTACGCCAATGCCGCTCGGCTTGGCGGGCTTGAAAACATCCATCGAGAGCGCGACACCCAACTTATGCCCGTATACCACATCTTGTACGCGGGTAGGCTCCTCGTTTTGCGCCTGTACGCTGACTCCCGCCAATGTGAACAACAGCGCGGCGAATACGCTCCAACTACGACGTAGGTTCATTTGATTAGTTCCTTTAGGTTAAAAATCGCTTATGCGTTTCGCACAAGTCGGCGGAAAACGAGAGCATTGCATAAGAGTTGCGGGTTGGGCTTCTTCACATAACCCGCGCAACCTCTCCTAGCCCTCAACCCCTGCCCCTTCTCC
>CAIJLM010000550.1 GCA_903821495.1 uncultured Chthonomonas sp.
AGCCCCCCCGCTTGAAGCCACTCGCACAGGCTTTTAGCCTCAAACCAGTCGCTCCCTTTCTCCCGTGTCGAACGGGGGAAAGGGTTGGGGTTAGGGGGCGGTAGCGGTACAGAGGGCGAATCGCTATGCCACATCGCCTATCTGACAGACCCTCCCAACTCAAATGAAACACACCCTAATCAGTTGCCGCGTGCATTGTCAATAACTGCACGAAGCCGGAAGGTAGGTAAGTTTTCAATGAAGCATATTCAGGAAAGCGTCAATGGTCTTGGCGCCTTCGCTCTACTCTCCCTATTCTGTTTTTGTAGTGTTTTGAGCGCGAAGGCGGAGTTTTCCGAACCGCCAGACCTGTTTCTCGCCCCTACAGAGCGTATTATCGCTCATGTTGCACAACATCTGACATTGCACCCTAAAGATGCGATAGCTCACTACACCTTGGGGCGCGTCTGTAGCATCGCCTACGCGGAAAATCCTCCTGCCATAGCCGCAACCTGCTATACAGACGAGGAGACGGGGCCCTATAAAAAAAAGACATATTTGAAGCCCTATACAGACGCAAGTTCCCTCCGTGTACCTCAAAAACCCAAGGGTGAGGCGGTACCTTCTCCAATTCAACTCAAGTATTTGGCAAAAGCCGTTGAGCATTTCGCACTCGCAACGCGCCTCGACAAGAAGAACGCCATCTACTGGCTTGGTTATGGTTGGGTTCAAGAACAGGCAGGGCTACACGCAAAGGATGTAAAGCCTACTGATGGCAAAAAACTCTTTTGGGAACAACGGGAGTGGGAAGACCGAGCGTTGTTCGCGTATCGCAAAGCCTACCACCTGTCACTGCGAGAAGACAACGAAATAAGGGGTACATGGGTATGGGTTGGCACGGTCAGCGCAGAAGCAGGGCGTAATATCGTGTCGATTATCGAAAAACACGCCCCCACGCCTCCCGAAAAACAGGAACTTGAGGATATCAAGAAAACTCTGGAGTTACAAAAGAACTTTAGATATGTGTTTACACCTATCATTATCCCGCTTACAAAGGAGACCTCATACGCCACTTTAACATCCCCCAAAAGTAGAGTGCGCTTCGATTTTCTAGCAGACCATTCGCATACTCTGTGGTCATGGGTGACGCCGAAAGCGGGTGTTCTTGTGTGGGATCCTAAGCGGAGCGGACGCATTACTCGCGGTTGGCAACTCTTTGGCTCTACCACGTGGTTTGTTTTCTGGCGAAACGGATACGAGCCTTTGGCAACTCTGGACGACAACGGCGATGGTTGGTTGAGTGGCGCAGAGATGAAGGGGTTGGCAATCTGGCAAGACCGCAACAGCAATGGCGTGTCAGAGCCGGGCGAAGTCACCCCAATAGAGAACACATCCATTCAGCGTATCGCCGTTCGCGGATATCGCGGTATGAACGGAGTATGGCGCAAATCAGAGGGAGTTCAGTTCAAAGACGGGCGTTACGCTCCCACTTATGACTGGGTCGCTTTTGCACAAGAAGCGGGTTCTTCACCACATAAGACGCAACAAATAGTGCGGGGAAGGCGCAGATAAGGCGCGTCACGCCATGCTCAAGGGGTCAATATCAATCGTGAGGCTGGCGCGGTCAACGGGAAGCAGGAGTTGCCGCGCCGAGCGAATCAGGTTTGCGATGGGCGCGTCTACGGCGGCGCGAATGGCGACATGGAAGCGGTAGTTGTTTTTCAGGCGAGCGATAGGCGCGGGGGCGGGACCAATAATCTCCACTTCGGGCGGACAGACGCGCTGTAGCGCCTCCGCAAGCGCGTTCGCCTTCTGTTCGGCGCGAAGTTCGTCGGTATCCGTGCAGATGAGGTTGGCGAAACGGGCGAAGGGCGGATACTTCAACTCTTTGCGGAAGAGTATCTCCTGCCGATAGAAGTCCTCGTAGTCGTGCTGAATCGCCGCCTGAACCGCGTAGTGTTCGGGGCTGAACGTCTGAATAAACACCTCGCCGAGCAGAGTTCCCCGCCCTGAGCGTCCCGCGACCTGCGTGAGCAGTTGGAAGGTGCGCTCCGCGGCGCGGAAATCGGGCATATTGATGGCGGTGTCCGCGCTGATAACCCCCACGAGCGTCACATTCGGGAAGTCCAGCCCCTTCGCGACCATCTGCGTCCCGATAAGAATGTCCGCCTCTCCTGACCGAAACTCCCGAATGATACGCGAGTGCGCCCCCTTTGTAGAGGTCGTGTCTCTATCCAGACGAGCGACACGGGCGGAGGGAAACGTTCGCAGAACCTCCTCCTCCACCTTCTCCGTACCCAAGCCGAACGCCTTGACGCGAGGCTCTCCGCAGTCCGGGCACTTCGCGGGCGGTCTGCCGATATGTTCGCAGTGGTGGCAGTGCAGGGCGCGGTCAGCGAGGTGGAACGAGAGGGAGACGGCGCAGTTGGGACACTTCGCGACGTAGCCGCAGTCACGGCAGAGAATGAACTGCGCGTAGCCCCGCCTATTTAGGAAGAGAATAGTCTGCTGGTTCTGCGTCAGCCTGTCCTGTATCGCATCCGCGAGAGGCGCGGAGAAGAGGGCGCGGCGTTGCTTGAAGTCGGCGCGTTGGTCTATTACATGGACGGCGGGAAGCGGGCGGTTATCTATACGCTCTCGCATCTCGATACGCAGAAGCGGCTCGTCAAAGACCGATTCGCTACGCATTTTCAAGAACTGCCGCACAACGCTCTTGGGCGAACCCTCCGGCAGTACGCTGTGATAGTAACTCTCTATGGAGGGCGTGGCGCTACCAAGCACAAGCGTCGCGGCGCTGATACGGGCGCGTTCTGTAGCGAGGGCTTTCGCGTTGTAGCGGGGGGTCTTCTCCTGCTTATACGAGGCTTCATGCTCTTCGTCTACTACAATCAGCCCCACATCGTTCAGCGGCGCGAAGATAGCGGAACGCGCTCCTACCACGATTTTCGCCTCTCCCGACTGCATCCTGCGCCACTCATCGTGCCGCTCTCCATCTGATAGCCGCGAGTGCAAGACGGCTACCCGCTCCCCAAACCGACTCATAAAGACATCCACCACCTGCGCCGTCAACGCGATTTCAGGAACGAGAACGATAGCGGTTCGCCCCATCGCAAGGGTGTTGGCGATAGCGGAGAGATAGACCTCTGTTTTACCGCTCGCCGTCACACCGAAGAGGAGGGTCGGCGCGTACTCCCCGCTCTCTATGCAGTGGCGTAGCGTTTTGGCGGCTCTCTCTTGCCCTTCTGAGAGGATGGGCGCCTCTGTTTTGCGGAGCGAGCCATGCACAGGAGCGCGGCGCACTTTTATCTCCGAAGCCACCAGTACGCCCTTATCTTGTAGGGTTTTCAGAACCGCCTGAGAGACCCCCGCCAGTTCACGGAGGGCATCGGCGGGCATGGGTTCAGAGTGGACGGCTTGCCACTCATTCAGAGCGGTAAGGACTCGCTCTTGGTTCGCGGAGGGCTTTCTGCTTCCCAAAAGACTAGCGACCGCCCCTAGAACATAGCCCCGCGCTGTGCGGTATACGGTTCGAGGGCGCGAGACATCGCGAGTCTCTATCACGAGTCCGCGCTTGAGGAGTACAGAGTAGGCGTTCTGGAAGTTGCCGATATTGGCGCGTTCCCGAAACTCCTCTATCTCCGCCTCGCCATCGAGGGCGCGTAGCGTTTCGATAAGGTGCGCCTGTGGAATGGAGTTGACGACATCCACGCCCCGAATGTCTGGGTCGCGTAACCTGACTAGAGTAATAACGCGAGAACTGAGCAGAGCGGGGGCGACGCAACGCACGGAGTCGAGGAGGCTACAGACCGTTGTATCGCTCATCCACTCCACAAGGTGGAGTTGCTCTTTGTTGAGGGCGGCGGAGCCTTGTACAATGCTGATAACGTCTTTGAGTTTGGGGACGAGAGGGTCGCTAATGGGTATTTTACGCCGCCGCAGAACGTAGCCGAGAAGGTCGCGCCCCGCAAAGGGAACGTGAACGCAGAGACCGGGAGTGAGCGCGCTGCGTAGCGAGTCGGGAATACGATACGAGAAGAGCGGTTCGAGGTCGGGGGCTTCTACCTCCACAATAACATCTACAATATCTACCTCGTTGAACTCTTCCCAGAGGCTTCCTATGGCGGGTTCGATAGATAGAGACATCACGCTTTTGTCCAGGGGAGTTTGACTTTTGGTTCGGTTTTACTGCGAAGGCGCGTGATATTAGCGCGGTGTTTGTAGTTGGCGAGAAGACACGCGGCAAGCCCGAATCCGAAGCGGTAGCCGTCGCCAGGATAGAATATCAGCGAGAGTATGGGCAGGGAGGTGGCGGCTAGGATGGAAGCGACAGAGACAAATCGAGTCAGGAGTACAGCGAGTATCCAGAGAGCGAATGCGAGTGCGCCAACAATGGGAGAGGTTCCAAGAAACGCGCCTAACCCCGTCGCAATGCCTTTACCGCCCTTGAACTTGAGCAGAAACGAGTAGGAGTGCCCCAAAAACGCGCAAAGCCCCGCCAACACCTGCCACTGCGAATCGAGGTGTAGGGCGGCGGCGGTTATGGGCGGCGCGAACCCCTTGAGAACATCAAGGATAAAGACGACGCTTCCCGCTAGGGGCCCACAGACGCGCCCGACGTTGGTCGCGCCGATGTTGCCGCTTCCCGCCTCGCGAATGTCTATGCCCTTGACGCGCTTCGCCACCCAGAGTCCGAACGGGAGGGAACCGAGAACGTAACTTCCTATAAGAATGGCTCCTATTGAAAGGGGCGTTGTCATGCTATACTCTACTCCTGAAAGGGACTTAACCTCACCTTCACAAGGAGAGGAGTCCTCCTGCCGCTAGTGCAATAACGGGGCGGTTGAACGGGAGCGACCTCACCCAACCTCTCCTTTCACAAGGAGAGGAGTTCTCCCGCCGCTAGTGCAATGACGAGGCTAACCTTACGCCATCGCTCTGCCAGATTCCCTCTCCTTTGCAAAGGAGAGGGCTAGGGTGAGGTTATGTCCGGTTAAACCGCCTCTATCTGACCGGAACGCGCCGAGCGATAGACGCTATCAATCACCTTCTGCTGGCGGATGGCGTCGTCCATATCGTAGGCGAGAGGAGTTCCTTCTACAATGCACTTAGAGAGGTGTTCAAACTCCAAAGACCACTGATTCACGCCCGGAAAGACTTCGCAGAGCGTACCGCTATCCCTGTGCAAGTAGACTTCGGCGCGCTCGCCGGGCAGTATTGCGTTCGGGCAGGTGATACGCCCTTTCGAGCCTACGATTTCGTAGTCGCAACGGTAGGGTAGCGCGAACCCGCAGTCGAAAAGAGCGCGTCCGTTCGGGAAGATAAGCGTGCCAGAGGAGAGCATATCCACCTTGAATTCGGGGTCGAAATCGGCTTGCGCGATAACGTGCGTAGGCTCCGCGTCGAAGAAATAACGCGCCTCGCTAAAGCAGTAGCACCCCACGTCCATAATGCCGCCCCCCGCCAAAGCCGGGTCGAGGCGAACGTTGGGTTCACGGGACATATTGAAGGTGAACGATGTGCGGAAGAGTTTCAACTCGCCAATCTCGCCGTTGCGTATCCAGTCGCGGGCGCAGAGGTGGGCGGGATGGAAGCGCCACATGAAGGCTTCCATCACCTTAACGCCCGCTTTCGCTACTGCGTCGCGTACCGGGTACAGCTCCTCTACATTGGCGGCGAAGGGCTTTTCTGTGATGCCGTGCTTACCCGCCTGCGCCGTCTTTAGCGTCCATTCGGGATGTAGACCGTTGGGGAGGGGGTTGTAGACCGCTTCGATTTCGGGGTCGGCGAGCAGGTCTTCATAAGAGGAGTATGCCTTTTGAAAGCCGAACTGTTGCGCGAAACCCTGCGCTTTTTCGAGGTTGCGACTGGCTATGCCGTAGAGTTCCACGCCCTCCGCCTTTTGCATGGCGGGAATTGCGGTGTTTTTTGCGAAATTGGCGCAACCGAGTACGCCCCATTTAACTTTACGCACGGTTTTTCTCCTCAATGTGGTATGGTAAGGAACCATCCGAGCGGATAACGCCGTCAAACAGGGTAGAGGCTCCCATTCGGCGAGATTCAGGATGGAAAGACCTCCCTATAGTGGCACAAAGAGGCAGGATGCCGCAAGAGGGATACGCGAACTCTCGACAATAAAACTTAGGCAAGATTGGGGATATAACAGCATGGCAAGAATAATCAGATTTCGCCCGGTAAAGGATCGAAATGGAATGCGAATTGGGGGACCAGAGGCGGTGGTGTTTGCAATGTTAGCTATCGCTCTGGCGCTGGGCGCGCGGTACTACTTCTTCACATACCGCAAGTCTCCCGCGTATGCGCTGGGGCAGTTTTTCAAAGCGGTGAAGGCGGGGAACGTGGACGCGCAGTACGCCCTTCTGGATGAGGACGATAAGCGTTTCTATCCCGACCAGAAGACCTATGACAAAACCCCGTTAGCGCACGGCTATTCGGCGCGTATCGAAAACGTCTCTTTCGGTAACGAGCAGGCGGGCGCAAAGAATGGCGGAGCCGTTATCATTGACGCTTCCATATCGGTGCGTGGAACCTCCAAGGGCAAGGAACTCTACCAGCAGTCCACCCAGTCCATTCAAGACAGTTATGCGATGCGTAAGAACGCGAACGGCGAATGGAAGGTGATTCTCTCTCAATCGAAACTGGAACTCCCCAATAAGGTAGAGGCTACTCCGCCCGGGGAGTCGTTCTCTCCATAAAGTAGGCTCGCTCGCCTAGTGGAGCAGGTGGTCGAGGAAGCCGAACTGCCTACCGTTTCTCAAGAATCGCTGGGGCGCCCCGCCTTCAACCCAAGGCTCATGGCGAAAGTCCTTATCTTCGGCTACGCCACCGGGGCGCGCTCCTCGCGGCGACTCGAACGCCTGCGCCGGGAGAACCTCGCCTTGTCGATAGTTCCAAGTTCAAAGCCGACGCAAGCCCGGAAGCCGTTATTAAAGCCGAGGACTACGAACGCTTCAAAGCCGAGTTTCGGCGCATACGGAGTTAGTATAAGGTCTATTCGGGGCGCGTAAGGCGGGTAAGGGCGCGAAGCCAAGCGTCCTTCTCCGCGCCCCACTCCTCATGGCGAAAACGATAGTCGTTCTTCCGAATCGCCTCTTCCAACTCCGCATAGAGAGCCTCCAACCTCCCCCGCTCTAACTCCAACAGAAACTTACCCGCGTGCGGCTTCGCTTGCGTCAAAACGCGCTCAACGTGCGCCACGCAGAGCGAGGGAGCCGCTTCCAAAGCCGTGCGCGTTTCAAGACTCTCTAGTCCTTGCGCGAGGGCGTTGACGTAGCGGGTTGTCGCCTCCTCCGCAACGGCGCAGGCGGGACAGGGGGCTTGCGGACTGTTGGGCGCGTTACGCCCCAACGCAAAGCGCGGGCGTGAGGGAGGTTTCTCTTTCCACTGCGCAAGGGTCTGGTCGAGAAGGTCGCTGTAGAGGATGGCGATGGCGAGCGCGTCGCCACGCTGGCGGAGGGTCTGAGTGTGTTCGGGGCAGAAGCCCCTTGACTTGCGGATATTGACTCGGATAGCGTGGTCGTTCACGAACTCATCGAAGAAGAAGGAGAGGGCGGTCAATACGCTCTTTTCAACCAGTTGGCAGAGAGCGCAAGTAACAGGCAGAGCCGAAGCGTTCGCTTTCGGCTCTGCCTGTAGGGTTTCGAGTATCTCGCGTAGAGAGGTCTCTTGGTTGGGCAATCTATCGCCTCTAGGACTGCGGACGGCGCAATCGCTCTTCCATCTCCAAACGGTTACGGAGGAGCGCTTGATAGACCGCATCGTCCTGCTTACTCGGCTTGGCTTCCGACTCGTAAGCCAACTCCACGATGGGCTTCATCTCCGACGGCGCAGAGCGTCCGTTGCCGTTCCCATTCGCGTAGCCGTTCGTGTAGCCATTGGCGCGGTAAGAGGCTACCGCCTCTACCAGTGGCTCCGGGTCTCGCTCTGGGGCGATAGCGGCGCTAGGCGCGAATGGCGGAGGCGTGTAGTTCTGAACGGGAGGCGCTTGCGGCGCGGGAACTCCCATCTTTATACCACGAACCTCGGAGCGAAGTTGCGTAAGTTCGGCGCGGTGATACTGTAGCGCGTGGTTCATCGCCTCCATCTGAGAGGACTGCGCTTCGATTTGAAGGCGGAACGTCTCTATCATCTGCTCGGAGATACGACGGGTCTCCACATCGAGATAGTCTCGGTTCGCAACAGTAGCGACCTGAACATCTTCGATTTGGGCTTTGAGTTCGCGGTTTTGCGCTTCCAGTTGCGCGATATTGCGCTGGAAGAAAGCCTCGCTCTCGGTATTGTGTTGTTCGAGGGCGCGTATCTGAGCGTGTAGTTGTTCATTCTCCTCTTCCAGTTGGCGAATAACCGTAAGCGTGGAGGTGATACGTGAGTGTTCGCCAGAGGTAGATACCTCCATCTCGGAAACACGATGATAGAGGGCGGCGTTCGCCTGCTCTAGTTCGGCTACCTGCGAAACCGCCCGATTGAGCTGGTCTTCGTTGGCGCGGTACTTCGCCTCTACGGTGTGCAGTTGCACTTTGAGGTCGGCGTTGGTGCGCTCTAGGTGGGTTAGGCGATTACGCGCCTCCGCCAACTCCTCCGAATTGTCTACGATGACGGTGCTGACGTGCTTCTCTTGGAGTTGCAGGTTCAGGTCTTGATTCACCTGCTCCAAATCTGCGACCTGCCTCATGACAGTCTCAAGCAGTTTTTGGTTCTCCTGATGGCTAGTCTCTAGAGATTGTAGTTGCCCTTGTAGGCGCGAGTTGTCCTCCTGAAACCTGTGCATGGTGGAGGAGCTATCCGTCTCTAGTTGGCGCACGCGTTCAATCAGTTCGAGGTTCTCTTTTTGGAGTTGGAGGGCTTTGCTACGCGCCTCCTCTATCACAGCGGGGTCGCCCAAACCATGCACTTCAATATGATTGATTTGCACTTCCAACTGGTCGAGTTGATCGCAAAGCTCAATATTCTCCTGCTCCAGTTTTTGCGCCTGCTCAATAGTCTGCTCTAACTGTTCGCGATGCTCTTCGCGAACCGCTTCGCCTTGCAGGTAGAGGCTTCCCGCGTAAAAGACAAGCCCGCCCATTGCGAACGCGAGCATATCGTTCACCCATACAGGCAGGTCGGTGCTATGCTGGGAAATCCACTGTTTGGGGCCCTTATAGACAATCATAGACAACGCAAGCACGAGGCAGGTCGCCACGACGCTGAACGCTATAACAATAAGCTGTTTCTTCTTCAAAAGGAACTCCTTTCGTCGCCACTTACAAAAATCTTCAAAGGGACTAGAATCGGCTTCCCGCCTTACGCGGACGCTTATAGCCTTCTGGCTTCCTAAGTGTTGCGGACATAGAGTAATGAAACACATCGTTTCTAGTAACGATTATCGGCAACTTTATCTTCATCTTTAGTTTCCGGTAAATCAGAGTGCAATTTGGTCTATTTTCGCCTCTGTGTTCTTCTTATGTCTTCGGTGCGCGGTCACTCCGGTTAGCAAATGGGCGGTGACGCTGTTCTTTTTTCTGAT
>CAIJLM010000551.1 GCA_903821495.1 uncultured Chthonomonas sp.
AGAGTCGCTAATGGATAACTTGAAACGAGAGGGCGTAGAGACCCGCGCTGTGATTGGGCGTATTGTCGCCTCGGAGAGTCCTACGCTATTTGTTGTGTAGATGCTCTCCTCGCCGCAAAAACGCCTTCACCTCCTGCGGAACCATCACCTCAAAGGCGGTCTCGCCCGTCTCCAACATCTTCTGTAGATACGGGCGACACGCTCCGCAACCGCTCCCGCACCCCCTCGCCGCTGTTATCTCTTCAATCGTAGTCCAACCCTGTCGCGTCGCCTCGTCCTTGAGTTCGGCGAAGGTGTTCGGGTAGCAGATGCACGAGCGAACGGGCTTCTCTCGCCGTAGCATATCAGCCGATGTCTTTCGGGGTAAAGCGCGTGGCGTAGCGGGCGTTCGGCGGTTCAAGTATCGCCCTCTCTCGTTCGGAGAGTTCAGGGTACTGGCTTGCATCGTAGTAGTGCGCCGACCACGATATAGCATTCGGGCTGTACTTGAGGAACAGCGTTCTGCGCTCATGTTCAGCCGTCCATGGGATGGTTCCGTGCGTCAGGGCTTCCGTGAAGAGGATAGCCGTTCCCGCAACTCCTGTGACCCTCTGCATAGGCGGCGGGTCGCTATGCGTAAGTCGCCACGCTTCGGGGTAGGGCAGGTTGCTCTTATGGCTACCGGGTATGCAAGCGAAGCCGCCATCGCCGGGACTTACATCGCGCAAGTTGTAGCCGACTACCGTCAAGCCGCTGTGCATCTTGCCGTTGTCCCACCGATAGAACTGACTATGGTCGAAGGGCGTTCCGCCGCCGTGCAGATAGGCTCTTGTGGGCCCATTGCCGCGCCGCATTATATCGAGATAGTCGTGGTCGAGGCGGAACTTGCTTCCCAACATCTCCTCAAGAGCGGGGGAGACGCGAGGATTATCAATCACGCTCCGAAACAGAGGCGACCACTCCATGACGGATGGGAAGCGATGATGAGGCGCGTCGGCGGGTATCGCTCTCTCCTCTATTTTCGCGTCCAGAATGGCGTTCAACTGCGCCAATGTCTCGCTATCCAGCGCGTTCGGAATAACAAGATAGCCCTGTAAATCAAACAGATACCTGTCTAGTTCGTTCATCAAATGCTTATTTCTCCGCAGAGGGCGATTCCCGCCGATATATCGGAAGCTCATCGCCCGTATTTGGTATCAATTCTACCTCAATCACGTCGTCAGGCGTAGACAGCGAGGAGGGTTCCTCTCTCTCTACGACGTTTTTACGGCGCATTCGAGCGGACATCTGACGCACTTTGGCGCGTGAGGCGAGGTAGGCGCTGTTATAGATTCGCTTCAACTGCTCGCGGCTCAGGTTCTCCCCTGTCTCGTAGTAGACCTGCGCGGCGTGTCCGATTGTCGCAGTGCCAGCGTAGGCAATCATCGCTTTCGCCACCATTCCCCCGACGGGTATCATGCCGATAATCTCACGCGCTATCGCCCGCCACCCGAAGGCGTTGCCCAGTATCGGAGCCAACTCCTTCGAGCGTTTGATATAGTCTACCGGAAGGTCGTAGATAGCCGCGAGACGTAGGGCGAGCATCGCCTGATTTTTCGTCAGTACTACAATATCGCTAATCGCGTTCACGGGAAGCAGTATGCCCGTTATCGGGAACGCCGCCGTTATCCCCGTCAAAAGGGAGAACTCCGCATTGACTACCGAGGTCTGATTGACCAGAAAGTCGCCCACTCGTTTTCTAAGCGCGGGAAAGTTTCGCGCCAGAGCCATCTTCCACTCAGGCTTGTCCTCAATAACGCGCTCTAGCGTCTTATCTATCCCGCCAAAATCTTTCAAGGTATAGATGAGATTATCGCCGGCATCCAGCCTGTTCGCCCCTGCGTCTAACACAAAGTCGAACGCTTGCGGCTTCTGGGGAAATCCCGCCGCTTCGGTGAAGTCGTCATACTCAGAAAGGGCGGCGTAGGGGGCGCGTTCCGCGGGGGCTACTTTCGCGCTGAGTTGCGTGGTGGTTCCTTTGGAGGCGTAGAGATACTGGACGACTTCTAAGCGTTGCGCTGAGTCGCCAACCAGCGCAATTCTGAGAAACAGGTTCGCCTCTTGCGCTATCTCGTTCGCCGAAACGCTCTTGAGAATCGTCCAGAAGTCCTTTGGGTTGCCAACTCGCGCCATCGTGATACGTCTCCTTTGGGGTGTCCCGCTTCGCCTAGCGGCGCTTCTCTCTGAGCAGTCTGGAGAGGACGGGTTCCATCGCCTCAATCCATATACGATAGCCGTTCTCGTTTGGATGCAGAAAATCGGTAGTTATATTGGGTAGCATGGCTCCATTTGGCTGTAGAAACCTGTTTCCGAAGTCAAGAAAGGTGATTCCACGCTTTTTGTTGAGTCTACTCAGCTCCGCGTTTATCTGCTGAATACGGATTCGGTTCAGGGTGTTCGCCTGTTCATCACGGGGGAGAATCCCTAACAGCAGAATTTTGGTTCGGGGCGATTTTTGGCGGATGGTATCGCAGATAGCCTTAACTCCTTCGACGACCTCGGCGTTCGTGTTTCCGCGTGCGTTGTGCGGCGAGATATTGTTTGTTCCAATCAGAACGACAGCGACTTTAGGCGTAATGCCTTCGAGTTCGCCGTTTTGAAGCCGCCAGAGAGCCTGCTGAGTTCTATCCCAACCAAAGCCCATGTTCACGGCGTTTCTCGGCTCGAAATGTCTCTCCCATAGGTCTCCTGCGTTGGTGCGATTTGAGGCGGGAACGCCGCCAAACATATGCGTTATCGAATCTCCGACAAATATCACATCTACGGGCTGTTTCCGAATTTGCGCCTTCACCGCCTCATGCCGTTCGTTCCAGTCGTAGAAGTCCTGTTCGCACTTTATGGCGGGTAGCGCGGCGTTATTATCCGGCTCGCCCATCAGTTTGCGGAGGGTAGGCTCTATCGCCTCCGCCCATCGGAGATTGCCGACGGGGTTTGGGTGGAGTAAATCGGGCATGAGCGCGGGGTCAATCGCGCCATCCGCCTTCAAAAAAATAGAGTTGATGTCGAGGTAGAATACGCTCTTATTATCAGCGATAGCGGAGGCGATGTCGCTCGCATCGCTACCCCGTTGTGTCGCTCCGGGAAAGTCGGCGCGTGGAAATATCTTGAGCAGGAGTATTTTCGTTTCGGGCAGTTTGGCGCGAAGCGTATGCACTATCTTGACGATTCCCTCCGCCAACTGTTCCGGAGTGTGCGCTAGCCGACCTCGTTTAGAATCGGTGTTGTTTGTTCCAATAAGAACGACGGCGACCTTCGGCTTAATGCCATCCACTGCGCCATTCTCTAGCATCCAGAGAGTGTTTTCGGTTCTCGCCCCGCTATAGCCTAAACTGACCGCCTTGCGCGGTTCGTAGTAGGCGCTCCATATCGGGTAGTTCTCTGGCTTGTCCCATGCTTGAGAGATAGAGTCGCCCACAAAAATAAGGTCAATATCTCCTTTTCGGACGCGCTCCAACTTCTCCGCCCAGCGCGAAGCCCATGTGATGGGGGTGCTTGGTTCGGGAATAGCGGCGGTGTTTTGCGCGGGTAGGGGGTGGGCTATCTGTAAAAATAGTAGTCCCGCGAATATCCATAAGGTTTTGGGTCGGTACATGAGGGAATCCCCTTCTATGGCGAGGAGTTTTTGATTGCGTGTTTTGATTATACCCGCCACAGTGGAGAGACAGAGTAGCGATAAGGTTTTACAACGTGCGATAGGGTAGGGGAGGTTCTGTGAAAGCGAGGCGTGGGGGAAAAACAAGCGTGAGAGGGGAGGTGACTCCCCTCTCATGGGTGCGCTATAGATGATAAGCCTGTGGCGCTACTGTCGCAGGAGAGCGAGAACTTGGTTAGGAGCCGAGTTCGCTTGCGCCAAAACAGATTGAGCCGCCTGCTGAATGATTTGGTTCTTGCTGTAGTTGACGACCTCTGCGGCGACGTTCGTATCGCGTATCTGGCTTTCCGACGCAGTGATGTTCTCTGCGCTGGAACCGAGCGAACGGATGACGCTGGCGAGGGTGTGCGTCTGAACAGAGCCGATACTCGCCCTGATGTTTGAGACCTGCGAAATTGCAGCGTCTATGATTTGAAGGGCGTTCGTGGAGCCTGCCGCCGTCGAGACATCAATCGTCGATAGGTTTTGCCCAGAGAGAACCGTAGACCCAAGCGAGTTAGTGCGTACATCCCCTAGGCTCGCCTTGACTATCTGTCCGGCATCCGCGCCTATCTGGAACTGGAGGTCGTTGTTGGTGACGACTGCTACGGTCGCGTTGACCTCAGCGACGTTGTTCCCCTGCTCGGTAAGAAGAATCGAGTTGCCGCTTGTGTCGGTAACGCGAAGCCCGCTATCGTTTGCAGAGCGTCCGCCTGAGAAGGTAGAGACGATGGTTGTCACTGCGCCGTTCACCAACCCGCTGGCGGTGACAGTGACGGTAGCGTTGCTTCCTGAAACTACAGTTCCAGGCGAGCCTACGATAAGGTTGGACGTATCCTGAACGTTGACTCCAAAGTTCGAGCCGTAGTTCTGCTGGGTGAGAACGATAGAGCCTGAGCCGTTCGCCGAGCTAAAGTTCGCGGATACTCCGGTGGTTCCAGCGGCGTTGTTGATTTTGTCTATGAGGGCTTGCACGGTGTCCGCGCCGGATATCTGGACGGTCTGACCGTTGATAACAATGCTACCGCCAGCCCCTGTCGAGCCGCCGTTGACACTCGCTATCGTTGCGTTGGCGCTAGCGTAGGTAGCAGTGCCAGTCGATTGAGCGCGAGTCGCCGCATTGTCGACGGTTATGCTAACGGTTCCGCTCTGAAGAGTGACTCCGCCAAACGTTCCGCCAAAATTGATGCCAGATATCGCGGTAGTGTCTGTGTTCGCCGCAGAGATTCCAGAGGTGCCGTCCAGAAGTCTCTTGCTTCCGTACTGGGTGAAGGAGGAGATACGGTCGATGCTAGCGAGAGCCGCCGTTACCTGAGACTGGTCTGCTTGAAGGGCGTTAGCGTCGTTTACACCTGTGTTGGAGGCGTGTACAGCGATTTGGCGCAGGCTTCGGAGCAGGGTGTTGACCTCAGTAAGACCGCCGTCTGCGGTCTTTAGCAGGTTCGTCGCCTCTTGGCTGTTGGAGATGGCTTGGTTGATGCCGTCTACTTGAGCGCGAAGGGATTCAGAAATCGTCAGCCCCGTAGGGTCGTCCGCCGCGTGGTTGATACGCAAGCCGCTCGACAGTTTTTCGATGCTTGAGCTGACGCTAGAAGAGACATTTTGCAGGTTGTTCAACACGTGTAGCGCGTTGAGGTTCGTGTTAATTCGCAATCCCATTGTGTTTTCCTCCGTGAAATACCCGTTGACACTGCTATAAAACTTTATAGGAGGTCACCATCCGGCATCCTGCCGAGTCGGGCGTTGTGGTTCGTTCTGAACCAGTGTGTGATGTGAGTTTGACTTGCAATTCCGCACGCTGAAATGGCGGAATATCCTTAGGTCAAAACAATGTTCGGCGCGATTTACCGCAATTATTAGGGAGTTTTTTATTTTTTATGTTAATTTTGCGATAAAATGTGGAACAACATACAGTTTGGAGGGCTTTGGAGGCTATTTCCGCATAAATAAGGTTGAAAAATTTAGTGACCCCCTCGTGAAACAAAATCTTTTCCGCTGTCGTCGTACTATTGTACGCGACGTTCTGATATAATAAATAGAGAGCGTTGAGTGTGACTGGTATCAGTGTGCGGTAACGAAATGGAAATGTTGCAAAGGTCGAAGCGCCTCAATAGACTCGCTTCTCTTGAAATCGCTCTCTACGTATGAGAATCTGAGAGCCTATCTACCCCAAAGGATAGTACTATCCTTTTCCCCGTTTTGGAGACTATGTAAAGAAATGAGTATTCATATCGTATTGGCTACCCCTGTCCGCCTTATGCGGCGCGTTTTTATAAGTTGCCTTGCGGCGGGGCTACTCGCCGCAAGCCTATCCACATCTCAGGCTCAGTTGGGCATCGCCCATAGCTGGGGTTACGATTTTCATGGAGAGTTGGGGACTGGCGGCAATGTAGGCAATCGCGTTCCCCAGACTGTGCTTAGTATCAACGGGGTTACGCGGGTTGCGGGAGGAGGCGACCACTCTCTGCTTCTTAAATCGAGCGGAAAAGTGTTCGCGTGCGGATTTAACCTCTCCGGACAGTTGGGCGATGGAACGACGATAGATAAAAAGAAACCCGTGCTGGTATCGGGAATAACCAACGCAGTGCAGATAGCGGCGGGCGCGGACCAGTCCTACGCTCTGCTTGCAGATGGAACGGTGCGCGCATGGGGGCGTAACGACTCCGGTCAGTTGGGCGATGGAACGGGTATTAACAGCTCTGTTCCTGTAACGGTCTCTGGGCTAACCAAAGTGGTGCAGATAGCGGCGGGACACGACTGCGGTATCGCGCTCAAGTCGGATGGAACGGCGTGGGCATGGGGTTATAACGGAAATGGTCAAATTGGTGATGGAACGGGTACGAATAGAAACAGTCCTGTTCAGGTGGCGGGGCTAACTAACGTTGTGCAGGTGGCGGGAAGTTGGTCTCATATGCTCGCCCTCAAGTCGGATGGAACGGTGTGGGCTTGGGGCATCAATGCGGACGGGCAGTTGGGAGATGGAACCAATCAAAACAAGTTCACTCCAGTTCAGGTTGTCGGAATCACCAATGCTATACAGATAGCGGGCGGCGGGCTTCACTCGTTAGCGCTCCTCTCGAACGGCTTTGTCATGGCGTGGGGAAACAACATCAATGGCAGTTTGGGCGATGGAACACAGGTAAGCAGGAACACTCCCGCGCTCGTACCGGGTATTTCCGATGTAGTTCAGATTGCAGAAGGCTTGTACCACTCCCAAGCGCTTAAATCCGATGGAAGCCTCTGGGCGTGGGGCTACAATGTAGAAGGGCAGGCTGGTTTAGGCTCAGATAAAGACATTATCTTTGAGCCGACTCCGCTGACCGCTCTGAAAGGGCAGACCTGCGTCTCCTCTGGCGCGTTGCACACTCTCTCCGTTCAGGCGGTGGTTCAGAGCGTAAAACTCTCCCCTGCGAACATGACCACGAGCTTTGGCAAACCCATTGTAATCTCCGCAACCCTCAAAAGCGCCAGCGGAATGCTTCTTCCGTTAGAGCCTATCGTGTTTGTGGTGGATGGCGTTGACGCGGGGATAGCAAGGACGAACGCGGCAGGAAAAGCGAGCCTTCCTCTTCCTCTCGCGCAGTTTGGGAGCGTAGGAACCCACGCTATCTCGGTTTCGTTTGCAGGCGACGGTCTCTACAGCCTATCACGCGGAGTTACGACCTATACCGTCAACAAAGCCAACACCTCAATCAAAACGAGCGCCTTCGTAGGGAGACCCGGCGATACCAAAACCCTTACGGCTACGCTCAAAAGGCTTACAGACAGCGCGATGCTCTCTGGCATGGCGCTGACCTTCAAGATAGACGGGAATGCGGTAGGCTCCGCCACCACCGATGGAATGGGAAAAGCCTCCTTGCCCTACAAGTTTACAGAGGCTTTGAGCGCCACTTCTCACGCTCTGACGGTAGAGTTTGCAGGAGACGGAAACCACAACGCCTCTACAGGAGCGGGAACTCTGACCGTTATTCAAGCCCCTACGAAGTTGAGTTCCTATTCGGCTTCTGGGAAGGCGGGCGCGACGGTCAGCCTGATAGCGAAACTGAAACGCGCTACCGATGGTCAATTTGTAGCGAACAGGCAACTAACCTTCTCGATAGATGGAGCCGTCGTGGGGCTTGCGACAACGGATAACGCAGGACAAGCCACTCTCTCCTACGGCATCCCTCTGGGTACAACTAAGGGGGCGCACCCGATAACCGTTCTCTTCGGCGGCGATACGCTCTACCTCGGAAGTAGCGCGGCGAGCGCCGTCTTATCCGTGAAGTAGCGCGAAGCCCTTAAAGTCATAAAGCCCCCTCTCCGCTAACTAGCGAAGAGGGGGCTTTTACTTTTGGGAATAACGGGCGCGGAGCGCGTTTTCTACGTCTATCCGATACCGGGGTCTACCGCGAATGGCGAGATAATACCCAGCGTTTTGAGTTCCGCCACAAGCTTAGAGGCATCTGTTAAAACCACCTGCGCCATACGTTGCGTCTCCGAATCGGCTTTGCGTAACAGAAGCCTACTCGCAGAGCATATCGAGCTGATATGTCCCATGATAACCTCCTCCTTCAAAAGTTCGGAGGGCATGGCTTCCGCCGCCTCTTCGAGGGAGCGCGTCCCCGCGCCCTCCCGTTTGCCCACTATCAGCCCTTCGGAGAGAAGGCGGTGTTCTATCGAAACCAACTCCTTCTTAATGGCGGTGTAGAGGGGCGTTTTATCCATCTCCTTGTCGGAGGATACGCCGTAGTCCGCTTTGTTGATACCATAGAACATGGGGTCGGTGGTGGCGTAGTTCACGAACATAACCGCGATGAACTTCTGAAAGACGTTGCGGTCGAAAAGGTATTTACTCTGATAGTTCGCATCGTCTGTCACGCTGAAAAGCACGTCTTCAAAAAGAGAGACGATAAAGGGGTGCGGCTCTGTATGTACGAGTTCGTCGTAGGTGAGGGGCAGGGCGTACTCGTAGTTATAGGAGAGGTCGTGGGCGTTTGTATGCCCCTCCGCCTCCGCTACCGAGCTGAAGACGTTCAACTTCATCATGGCATCGAGGTTGCGTCGCGGATAGCCTCGGTGCATCATGTCGAGAACGTACTGCTTGAACTCGGCGTAGTCTGTTCCCAAGAAGTGAGCGAGGTTCTTCTTGATTTTATCGCGCAACTCTTTCAGCCTGAGAACGAGGTTCGTCCGCGCCGAGTCGATAATATCCATCATCTCTTCGCGTAGAGGGTCGTCCGCATCGAAATAGTCGAGCGTCTCGAAAGTGGTGCGGATAACGGCGAAGTCGTTTAAGCCGTCTTCCAAGCAAGGGTAGGCAATCCCTAGCATAAGGTCGTCTGGAATAGTTTCCAATGCGTCCGCGTTTTTGACTCCGCTCTCTTCCGTCACAAGCGCGTAAAAGCGGTTTTTGGTGGTCAGGCTCTTAATAAGCGCGACGCGCCGCGGGTCGTGGATATGCAGATTGCTCATCTTCCCGTTTCTTTTCCTCGTCTATCCATGAAAAGTATTTTGTGTCTCTCAAAACTCTAGCGCGAGAGTTGAAAAGTCAACCCGTAGTAGATTTGCCCGTTCAGGCTATGCGCCTTCGCCTCAAGGTGGCGAAGCAAAGGAACCCCTACGCTATAGTCGGGGCGATAACGGTAGAGTTCCGCGTTTAACGAAACCCCGCAATTAAGTCGCGCCGCCACTCCTAAGAATACGCCTTCAAAGCGTCCAGTTCCTGCCCCAGCGCTAATTTTTATCTCTTTCCAGAGGTTAATTTGTTTGTCGGACAGAAAAATGGACTTTCCTACGCTCAAATAGAGAGACTGTTTCTCTATACCCGTGCCGAGCAGGTCGCGCACGCCTATCGAAATCGCGGGGATGCTTCCAAAATCTGAAAAAAGCGGATACTGGATATTGAACGAGTCGCGTAACCGCCTATCCCCCAGCAAATCCCACCGATTATACTCCAATTCGATGCCTTGCGGGGTCGAAATTTGAACCCAACTGAAATTTTCGTTGCGGCGATAGGGGCTAATCATCGTATCGAGTTTGATGTCGTTGGCGGGTAGCGTCAAAGCGAGGGGCGCTAGAACGATTCTGTCCGCTTTTGCGCGGACGCTTCCTGTAAGCAGGGCGGTGAGCGCGAACAGCGTGATGAGTAGTCTTTTTGTCATTTACGGAGGCTCCCTACGGCGTTGAGGCTCTCTTCGGGTTGTGTGTAGTTCTGACGCGCTATGAAGCGCCCCATACGCTCAAGGGCTTCCCTAAGAAGAGGAAGCGCCGTGGCGTAGCAACAGCGAATATGCCCCTCCCCAGAGGGACCGAAGGCGTTACCGGGAACTACGGCGACGTGTTCCTCCATGAGCAGTTTTTCGGCGAACTCTTCGGAGGTTAGCCCCGTGCTACGAATAGAGGG
>CAIJLM010000552.1 GCA_903821495.1 uncultured Chthonomonas sp.
ACCAAGGTTGTAGTCAAGCGTCAGTTGCCCGGGGCGAAAGAAGAGCGGAACCACCGTATGAGCCAGTTTAGAATCGAAACTCAGCGCCTCCGCAAATAAATCGGCGAGAAGCGGACGCAGGGAGGCGGTGCGGTGAATGGTCTCCTGCCCGCACTTAGGGCAAAAGTTCTCCTGCACAGCCTCCCCGCAGTTCAAACAACTCGCAACTTTTGGAAGCGACTTCCGCATGAAAGCCTACTTGCCGCCTAACGAAGCGTTTACGCCCTTCACCCCAGCGACTTTCCACCCGCCGCTCTCCCACTCCAACGGCAACTCTACGGAGCGCGTGCCAGCTTTTCCTTGAGCGGTTCCTTCAAGTTCCACGGGAACCGTCGCGGTATCGCCATCAATTTTTGGCTCGCCGATTTTCCCTAGTTTCGCGTTCTGCGCTTTAATAATGTCTTCGATAGTAAGACCGCCTAGCAGGTCAATCTTCGTCTGGAACATCTTCTTTAGGTCGTCGGCGTTACCCAACTTAGTCTTGTCCTCAGCGGCGAGGCGGATAAGACCGTAAGCAGTTGTGTAGTCCTTAGAGATTATCGCCGTGTAGTACCTCTCCGCGCTCTCTTTGGGGCTAGGGCGATTGTGCAACTTAAACCAGAAGCCGCCAATAGCCGCCACGACTATCAGCACCGCAATAAGAACGATTCCGCCCGTAGATGACTTCGCGGGCTGCTCTGCACGGTGAACGCTGACAGGAGCGCGTTGAGGAGTCGCGGGAGGGCGCGGCGTATTGTTCGGGGCGGCGGGCGGCGCAACGCTCGGCTTCTGACTTCCGGGAGCGCTTCCAATGACATACGAGGGCGGAGCCTCCGCCTGAGCGTTCGGAATCTCATCTCCCGCAAGGTTGCGGCGCACATTGATTGTCGGATTCGCGTGCTGAGAGCCGGGACTCCCGCCAATATCAGGCGACTGCGCTTGTGGTTGCGCGTTGAGGTCGTGGGCGACTTGCGCGTTCATCGCCTTAATATCTGTACCGCAGATGGGACAGATGGTTGTTGTGGTCGGGTCAATAGACTGCTCACAACGGGGACACTTGGTCATACTGCTCTCCTCTCAAGGTGAAAGCCAAAACATATCGCGTCTAGGTATCGTCTCGCGGCACGTACTCCCGCTTTGCAAAGATGAAGACCGCCGCCGCTAACGCCACAATTGTAAACACAGATAGCGTCGTCCATGCCTGATGATTTGTAATCACGGCGACGGTTGTATCCGCGACAAGAGAGCCTTGATTACCAGAACCCTGACTAGGCATCTGGTGCGGCGCGAGAACCTTCACGTAACTCATTAGGCTCAACTTCTGGAAGTTGCCGGGCATGGTAGGAACCCACGTCTCCCAACCAAAAGAGAACATCAGCCCTGTAATGAGAGGGCGGTTCAGGAAGGTCGCCAACAGCAAAAACAGAGCGCCATACGCGATAACGGCGACGGGTAGTATCAGTATATCATGTCCGAACGGATTCACAATCGGTTTTGGCGAATCTAATGCGTTTGGCATAAGTTCTTGCAGGTAGGCGCGTTGCACTAACGAACGCTCAATCCCCGTAGGATTCGCCGCAACTCGCTTTTGCAGGTCGGCGGAGCGCTCATTCAACCCTCCTATCGCCTCTCTATTCGCCAGCAAGTTTTCGCGCCTCAGCACACGGTTCACCCCGGATACCACCACCGCCAACTCTTCGTTGGTAGGCTCCTTGTTTATATCGTAGGTTTCGAGAACGTTTTGCACCTTCTCTTGCGCCTGCTTTGCGTTCCTATTTCTGCCGAAGGGTCGCCTTCTCCGAATCTCTTCGGCGGGAATCTTCTTGTAGATAGCAAGCAGATACGGGTCGGGAGTCTGCTTGAACTGCGTCATGAACTCCCGTCTATCCCTTATCTGGTCGAGGCGAATGACATACGGCTCATACGACTTCGAGGCGCTGAAACAGGCGACGGAGAGCAGAACAGTAGCCAGCCACGCCGTCACCGTCGTGATGATAAACGCGCCCGCGAACTTCACCAGCAGGATGCGCCAACGAGCGACAGGGCGTGTCAGCAGGTAGACGATGGTCTTCTGCTCCACCTCCTGCGTGATAATACTTGTGCAGAACACAAGGGCGAGTATCACCACGATGAACTGAAATATCATGTGGTCGGCTATCTGGTTATACGCCTCTACTGCGTTGAAGTTATCCGCGCCCCCTCCAAGCCGAAACAGCAGGGCTACGACGGTGGGAAACGCGATAAGGCAGAGCGCCGTTATCAGTTTTTTCGGGCGGAACAGGTCGCGCAAGGCGCTACGAAACAGGAATATATCGCTCATTTTGTTCTCTTTTAATCCTTCTAGCCGTTCACAAGGTAGCGGAATACGGCTTCCAGATTGTTGTCCGGCGATTCATAGTTCTCTACAACGAAACCGCCCTCTAGCACGATGTCGGGAAACGCGGAGTAGAAGAGGTGCGGCGAGTGAGTCTCCAACTCCAACTTGCGCGGGTCGTGGCTATCGAACTTCACGCCAAGCACATAAGGCAGGTCAAGCGTCTTCGCGGCGAGTCGCCGCGCATCGCTTGTAGTTATCGTAATGCGGTGCGGGTGCGAGTCTATCAGGCTACGAATATGGTAGACGTTGCCCTGCGCCATGAGTCTGCCGCGGTGCATGAGCAGGATGTTTGAGGTCATCGCCTCCACTTCGTACAGGATGTGGCTAGAGACCACCACGCACTTCCCCGCCGCCGCCATATCCAAAAAGACCTTCGTCATTTCGCGCCGCCCTACCGGGTCGAGTCCGTTCATAGGTTCGTCCAGTATAAGAACATCTGGGTCGTGAATAATACCCTGCGCTACCTTGATTCGTTGGCGCATCCCCTTCGAGTAGCCGCCGATTTTGCGTCCCGCATTTACCGTCATACCCACCATCTCCACGACTTCGTGAACGCGGTTTTTAAGGGTTGCGCTCGGAATTCCCGTCATGGCTCCCATCAGCGTCACGAACTCGTAGCCCGTCATCTCGTCGTAGTTGTTCTCGATTTCGGGGCAGTATCCGAGTTTCTGGTAGACTTTCGGGTTTGCGAACGGCTCTTGACCGAGTACCTGCACCCGCCCTTTTGTGGGCTTGAGTTGCCCTGTTATCAGTTTGAGCATGGTGCTTTTGCCCGCGCCGTTGGGCCCCAGAAGAGCGGTCATACCGGGGGGAATCTGGCAGGTCACGTCGTTTATACCGATAACCTGCTGATACCAGCGAGAGGCGTTTTCGAGGGCTATCATCCTTTTACCACCTCCACCGCGTTAATTTTCGCACGCGCCGCCGCGATTCCGACGACGCATAGCCCTATTGCAAGCGGAACAATCAGACTCGGAGAGGGTATGGCTAGCGTCGCCATAGGATTCTTTATCGTGACGTGATAGATTATCTGCTGTATGCCGTCCATTATCCCGCTCAACGAGAGTCTCATCACCTCTTGTCCGCGCTCCATATCGCCGCGATAGACGATTCCGAACACCATCCCCGTCACCACAATGCTCCCGAAATAGAGCGCCGCATAGAAAACGCTTGCGATACGCGGGGCTTTCGACCATGCAGAGGCTCCTACTAGCAGACTCGCGTGTATGGCGGCGGGAACGCAGGCGGCGGCGATTATCTTCAAGAAGAGCGTAGGGTCGTTTTTGAGAAAACCTTTATCGAGGTAACTGGTGAGGCAGTAGAGGTAGAGAACCAGCGACGGCACAAGGGTCTCTAAGAACAGCGTGAGGAATATCCCCATCCACTTGCCTAACAGGTAGTCCGCTTTAGTGAGCGGCTTCGAGAGGTAGACAAGGAGCGCGTTCGCCTTGTTGTCCGCAGAGATAGAGCCAGAGCCTACCGTAAGCGCAATGATAAACAGCAGGAGGTTCGTGCCGCTATTGACGTTAAGGAAGGTCAGGGTAAACTTCGTCTTTTCGTCGCCGGCAAAAGGGTTCACGCCAGCGGGTAAGTTCGAGGTGAAGTAGAGTTGCACGCCGTTCAAAAAGTAGATGAGAAAGACGAGCGCGGAGGTTATCCAGAAGCCTACGTTCTTCTTGAGCAGTTTCATCATCGACCATGAGATGACCCACCAGCGGAGTCCGCGTGTCTTGAGTTCGCCGTTGTAGTTGCGGTAACTCAAATCAGCGATAGGAGAGCCTTGCGGCTTAGGCTCCTGTTTTGCGGGAATGTCGAAATCCATAGCTACTCTATCGCCTCCAGGAAGATGTCTTCGAGGGAGCGCGTCGCGGGCTTAAAGCCGCGCACCTGCCCCCCCACTCGTTTCGCCGATTCAAAGATGATTTTCCCCGCGTTCTGCGTCTCGTCCGGGAAGCCGAAGCGATACAGGTTCGCGGTCTGATTCAGCAGGGTCACGCCTTGCCTCTCCAACTCCTGCACGAACGGCGGGGTCTCTATATACATCTCAACCTCCACCTGAACGCCCGAAGTTTGGCGCAGTTCTTGAATAGAGCCTTGCCGCACTACCTTGCCGCTCCGCATGACTATCACGTTGTCGCAGGTGCGCTCAATGTCGGGAAGCAGGTGTGAGGAGACGAGAACGTTGACTTCGCGGCTTGCGGAGATGTTTCGCACGAGGGCGAGCATTTCGTCGCGCCCGGCGGGGTCTAGCCCGTTGGTAGGTTCGTCTAGGAAGATAAGTTTGGGCCCATGCACGAGGGCTTGCGCGAGTTTAATTCGCTGCTTCATACCTGTAGAGTAGGTCTCCACATTGCGGTATCTCGCCTCGCCTAGCCCGCAGTACTCAAGGACTTCGTGCGCCCTCTGTAGCGCGTCGCTAGCGGGCATACCTGCAAGTTCCCCCGCATACGAGACGAAGGAGACGGCGTTCATGCCGGGTATGTGGCAGTCCATTTCGGGCATCATCCCGATTTTCTGGCGGATTTTCAGCCCATCCGTCCGCGTGTTGAGACCGAAAACCTGCCCGCTTCCCGATGTGGGAACAAGGAAGCCGAGCAGAGTTTTGAGGAGGGTGGTCTTGCCCGCGCCGTTAGGTCCCAGCAAGCCCGTACAGCCTTCGGGAACCTCTACGGAGAGGTCGTTCACTGCGGTTTTAGTTCCGTAGCGAACGACGAGATTCGATATAACGGCTATTGCCATGAATACCTCTTATCAGATTGGAGTTTAGCGCTGATGATACTACTGGAGAAAGGGGGGAAACGTTTCGTTAAATGTTGCGGAGGACTCACTTGCCAGCGCGAAGCGCCTTCACCTCTTCCAATACTGCGTGGAGAAGCGCGTCTTGCTTGTCGAGGCGCTCTATTATGAATTGGAGTTGCTCCTCCTCCTTCTCGTGGAAAACCGCGTCCTGATGAGAAAGGTGTTGCATTACAACGCACAACTCCTCTTCCGCCTTCACGTTCGTCTGATAGTCCGCCTCCGCCATAAGGCGGTCTTTTTCGGACTGGCGGTTCTGGCTCATCATAACGATGGGGCCTGTGTAGGCGGCTTGAAAGGAGAGAACGAGATTGAGGAGGATGAAGGGAAAGGGGTCGAAGGCTTTATCTTTATAGTGCATTGCGAGATAGATATTCCCCGCAATCCAACACAGAAGAATAAAACTCTGAACGAGGATAAAGGGCCAGCTACCCACGAGCGTAGCGACCATATCCGCGACACGTTGCCCCAAAGTACGCTTTGTGACGTGCGCCTCATTGACATTGAGTATCGGAGGGTGGTCGTGGGAGTAGAGGGCGGCGGGTCCCGGGTGTCTGGAAGGTTGGTCGCTCAAGGTTTTCTCCTTAATTTTTGGAAACAGCGCAGAGGGCGCAGACTAACTCGGAGGAGACACCTGAATCACCGTCGGGCTAAAGCGATGTCTGCCTTTGGCTTTGGGGTTCACAGCGATAGCGGTGAGAGGTCCCCCAAAGACCGCGCCTGTGTCTATGCCAAACTTGTTTCTGTCTAGGAGGGGCTTGCCTGTGGTCTGGGGAGTGTGTCCAAAGACGACAATACGGTTATCGAAGTTGTGCCGAGAGGAGAGAAACGGCTCGCGTATCCACAGTTTCAGGTTGAGTCCGTCTGTCTCGCCGTCCCAACGTCGTCCGGGAACGGGTAGCCCCGCATGGACGAAATGGTAGGCTTCGGTGATATACTCGGTTTCGGTAGAGAGGATGAAATCCCAGTGTTCTTGAGGAATTTTTTCACGCCAGCCGGGGAGTTCGGTAGAGCCGTAGCTTTGGAGGACGGCGACTCCGCCGTTCGTGAGCCAAAGCAACAGCGGAGAGCTAGGGTTTTCGGGGTCGTCTTCTCGCGCGTCTATCATCATCTGCTCGTGGTTGCCCCGCAAGAAGACGACGTTTTTGCGCGTTTTCTTTAGTTCTACAAGAGTTTCGATAACCCCTTTGGAGTCCTCGCCCCTATCTATGTAGTCCCCCACAAAGAGAAGCGTGTCTTCATCACGTAGCGGGAGACCGTTCAGCATGGCGCGAAGCATCCTGACCTGCCCATGAATGTCCCCTACTGCATAGATTTGGGGTTCGCTATCGTTTTTCTTATCTCCAAGGAGACCTAGCATAATTTCCGCTCCGAAACTGCATTATTTAGGTGTAGTTCTCCTGAAACATCTTCATTTCCTTCTGCCAATCTAAATCTTCTTGACAATAAAATCCATCGTGCAGAGTAGCGCGTCTTCTATAGGGAATATACGCCCCGATATGCCACATACAGGCGCGATAGAACGCCACATCTCCCGCGCCAAGCAGTAGCTGAACGGCTCCCGGCATAGACCGCGCATACCGTAAGCAGACCCTCTCGCGCTCTGTAGAGGTCATTTCGGGCGTGATGGCGGGGCTTGAGGGCGGGTTCTGCGGAAAAGCGGTCAACTCTTCGGGAGTATCGGGGCGATTGTGGCTGTACGGAACCGCCCACAACGAGCCGTCTTCGTAGAGCGCCCCGTTCAACTGATTGAACATCCGAAGGTTCCGTTTCACCGTCTCGAACCGTTCTGGGGACAGGTTTTGGACGTGATGCGCCCAGTCGCGATGCCAGTTCGTCGCCCACGCCTCTTCCGCAGGTTCAAGGAGAACGCCCATAATGTTCGACTGCTTATGCTCTGGGCTTAGGACGTTTTCAACCACTTTTTGGAGTTCGGGCAGGTTGAGGAAGTCGCGAAAGGGTTGAGGGTTCAGTTCGGGGTAGCGGTAGATGGGCTGGAGGCGCTGGGCTTGCTCGCCATGTTCGCGCCGCGCAATCTCACGCGCCCTATCCGTTTCGCTTCGCAGGTCGGTTAGCAGAGCGGCGGGAATGAGGTCGCGCAGGACGATAAATCCCGCAGTCTGGTACTCTTCCCTTAGACCGTCGTGGTATTGAAAGGGCATACGCTACTCTCCTAAAGGTCGCGGACGTACTGATTTTTCTCGTCTACGAGGATTTTGTTAGGGGTTATCGCTTCGTCGGTAAGGCAGAACGCGGTGATTATCACGCGATGCCCTACCTCTACGCGATGCGCCGCAGAGCCGTTCACGATGATGTCTCCGGAGTCTGGCAGTCCCTCAATAACGTAGGTCTCGAAGCGCTCTCCGTTGTCCACATTCCAGACGTGAACCAGCTCATGCGGAACTAGGTTCGCCCTCTCAATAAGGTTGGGGTCGATGGCGATACTGCCCATATAGTGGATGTTGGCTTGCGTGACGGTAGCGCGGTGTATTTTGCTTTTCAGTAGGTTTATAAGGCGCATAGTGAAGATATTGTACCCGAAAACCGCCTTCTGCGGTAGAATCTCGATGTACACAGAGAGAAGGAGAGGCTACCCATTGCAAGCTGGAGTATTAACGGTCAGCGACGGCTGTTCGCGGGGCGAACGCGAGGATATATCGGGGCGCGTATTGGCGGACGCGCTAGAGGTGAACGGCTACGCGCTACGAGAACGCGCCGTCGTCCCCGATGAGCGCGAACTTATCGCGCAGACGCTTGTCGCATGGAGCGAGGCGGGTTGCGACCTGATAGTTACGACAGGCGGAACCGGCTTCGCCCCCCGCGACATCACGCCGGAAGCCACCCGCGACATTATTGAGCGCGAAGCGCCCGGTCTCGCCGAACTACTGCGCTGGACGGGCTATCAGAAGATACCACGCGCTGTACTCTCAAGGGGAGTTGCGGGAATACGAGGGAGAACCCTTATCCTCAATCTACCCGGCAGTACGGGCGGAGTTCGCGACGGCTTGGAGGTTCTCCTGCCCCTCCTGCCCCATGCTCTCGCCATACTGAAAGACGAGCCTGTAGACCATACGCCCATCCCCGCCCGCCCTGTAGCGAAAGACTCGCCTCCGCAGACGGTGGTTCTGATGGAGACGAATCTCGACGACCTCTCGCCCGAACAGTTTGAACTGCTTATGGAGCGCCTCTTTGCGGCGGGCGCGTTGGATGTCTACTTCACCCCGATTCAGATGAAGAAGAGTCGCCCCGCCACACTCCTCAGCGTTCTTACGCCGCCCAACCTACAACAAAAGATGGCAGGGCTGATATTCGCGGAGACGAGTACATTCGGCATACGCTACTCCACCCTCAGCCGCTACACGCTCGAACGTCGTTGGGAGAGTGTAACCACTCCCTACGGCGCTATTCGCATGAAGATAGGCTCTTGGAAGGGCGAAGAACTCACCGCCTCCCCCGAATACGAGGATGTGAAAGCCGCCGCGAAAGCGCACGACGCGCCTCTCAAGAAGGTATACGCCGCCGCCGTGTTCGCGTATCAATCGCAGGAGTAGCGGTCATCTCCCGCCCTGCATCTCCGCAAGAAAGAGGTACTGTTGCGCCCAGCCTGCGTACTCCCCGAAGCGGCTATGCCACTCTCGCGCAATCTCATCATAGACACGCGGGGTCAGAGATTTACCCTCAAGGTCGGGGCGAAACAGTCGACACGTTATCTGCCGAATGTGGGTATCTACGGGGGTTGCGCTGTCTTTATCGAGGCAGAACGCGCAGATACAGTCCGCTATCTTCGCGCCAATGCCGTGTAGCGCCACAAGTTCGGCTTTCGCTTCGAGGTAAGGGGCTTCGCGCAAGGATTCCAGCCAGAGCGGGGGCTTCGCGAGTAGGTGGCGGGCGAGATTTATGACGCGGGGAGCGCGATACCCCCACAGGTCGCCACGCAGAACCGCCTCGTCCGCGTTCGCAAGCGCGTCCAGCGCGGGGAAGGCGTGGAGGATTCCAAAGGGAGTTTCGATAGGTTCGCCGTACCGTTCAGCGAGTTTTTTCACGCTTCGCTCTATTTTGACGACGGTGTTGCAGGTCGCGCACTGAAACGCGAAAAAGCACTCCTGCGGAGGTTGCCTTAGTATTCGTAAGCCTCGAAAGCGCCGAGTAGCCTCCGCAAGCGACGGCTCCACACTCTCCCAATCGGCATACAAATCTTCTAGGGGAACCTCTAGGCGCAAGTAGTCCGCGACAACCCTCCACTGATTCGGAGTTGGAAACGTCTGCCACTCGAATCTGCGCGGCGCCCCCTGCGGCGATTGGCGCAACGCGATAGCCGTTCTCTCCACCGTTCCCAACCAGATACCCTCCGCCGACTCCCGCCAACGAAACGCCTGTCCGCTCGTGAGCGTAGCGCGTAAATCTATGCAGACATCGTGGGCGACATTCATCTCAAAAGAGGAGGGCGATTTCATACAGATAGTGTACCAAATCCTCTCGCTCTTTTCGTCACGCAGACTTTTCAAAGCGATAGCCCACGCCGCGCACAGAGAGTATCCACTGTCGGTAAAGCGGCGGGAGTTTTGAGCGCACCCGCTTAATAGTCGCATCCACCACCCGCGCATCGCCGTCGAAATCATAACCCCACACCTGCGATAAGAGCGATTCTCGCGTGAAGGCGCGTCCGGCATGGGTTGCAAGGAAGAGGAACAGTTGATACTCGCGCACGGTAAACGGTAGGCTGACACCCGCGCATAGAACCGTCTTCTTACCAATATCTATCACAACAGCGCCGATTTCCACCCGCTGGTGCGCGTCTATCCGCCGTAAACGCCAAAACACCAGTTTGATTCGAGCGACTATCTCCTCCGGCGAGTACGGGGGCAGAATAAAATCGTCTACGGCGACAATAAACTGCGCGGGATTAAGATGTCGGCTCTGCGCCAACACGATAATAGGAATGGGACGCGCTTTCAAATCCTCGCGCAACACGCGGCGAACGTGCTGAAGCGCGATAATATCGGCTCCCAACTCTACGAGTAGCGCATCCGGCTGGAAGGTATCGAAGGATTCGTGCAGGAGCGCTTCGCTTAGAGAGGCTATCTGAACAAGGTAACTCGCCTCGTTCAGCACCTCTTCCATCGCGCCCCAATCACAACTTCCAATTAGCAAGAGTTTCTGCATAGGCTTTATTTCACTGAACTCTTCCCTGCCTTGCGGAACAGGCAGAGGGACGAGAGGGTTAAAATCGGAGCGTAAACTCCGCGTAGCCAAGCGTTGCGTCGCTACCCTGATAGGTGTTTTTGATAACATCGCCGCCATGCGCGTAGCCAAGATAGAGCGTAACCGTCAGGTTTTTACGCGCCTGATAGTCTAGGCTTACATCGTAGAGAGTTCCAAGCCCCGTGTTTCCGCCGCTAGGTCTGCCCGTGTATCCGAACGCGCTATTGTCATACGCGCCGCCTCCAGAGTACCAGAGGTCGTGTCCGTTCGCAAGCCCAAGTTGGTGAACATCGGAGCGAAGCGTCAGTTTTGAAGTAGGACGCAGTACCACCTCCGCGAAGAGGTCTTTCAGGTTTGTTAGCGAGTAGAACGGCAGGCGGGCGTAGGGGCGCGGCGTGGGAATCATGGGAAAGAACGCGCCATGCTTGCCGTTTGTAGCGTCGCCATCTCCGCTTGCGTAGTAGTACCCCGCTCTAAACCAAGGTTTCCATGCCATTTTGTCGGGTTGATAGCCGATTTCCGCCGAGTAGGCATACGCTCCCTGTTGTAGACTGCCCCACTCTCCAAACTGTGCGGCTCCCCAAAGAAGCGTGTCCAGTTTGCCGCCGCCGAGCGTATAGACTCCCAGCGTGTGTCCGCCAAGCGTGCCGATATGAACTCCCCGCGTGTCGGCGGCGCGAGTCGCCGCAGGGCGGTTGTCGGTCATCGTTACACCCTTGCGCGAGTCGTCATAAAAGGCGGTAAAGAGCCGTCCCTCTGTGGAGAGATGTTCGCTCTGGTGGTTGGCGGTTCTGGAAAGATAGGCGAGTTGAATTCCCGTCAGCGTGTCCATGCCGCGCAGGGAAAAAGACCCCCGCGTTGGAAACGCCCAGAGGAAGGTTGTGTTCTCGTGCGGATGGTCGCTCGTTATCTGTACGCCATCCAGACTGCGCCCGACGTGCGTAAAGCCAAAGGGACCAATCAGCCTCTGCCCGATTCTATCGCGCTTCAAGAGGGCGAGGGAGGGGTTGGAGGAGGGCAACTCCATTCCGTCGCTAAACTCATAGCGCCCCAGTTTCACCGCGTCGCCCGTCCCTGCAAAGTTCTTTAGCTTTACGTACCCCTGCCTCACAAAGAGGCTGGCGACCTGTGTACCGTTGGCGACACGGTAGGAGGAGCCTGTGCCTAGTTGCCCTTGCGGGGCGGGGGCTGTGGAGCCTGTAGGTAGCCCTAGAAAGGAGGTCTGTTCCAGTTCTAGCAGAGTCTCTTCGCGAGAGGTCTGGCGCATAGCGCCGTAGCGTAGCATAGAGGCTTCAAAGTTGTAGTCGTTACGCGCCTTGTCGGTGCGAAACCAGTTCCATATTTCGCTTCGCACACGCCAACTTCCAAACATCTGCCAACCGCTTTTGGGCGGAGGCGCAGGAGTAGCCTTCTTCTTGTCGGCTTCCTTTTGAGCCATCAACGCCGTTCCTGAAACCATCAAACCAAACATCAGTAGCGCAATTTTCTTGTTCACAATACGTCCTCTTCTTAGTTATTCGTAGCTACTCGCCCCGCTCTTTCAGGCAAAGTTTCCTATTTTATGCCATTTTCCCGTTCGGGAAAATGGCTATTTTCAGGAAACTTTTGATGACCGCTGAGGGTGTTGGTAAAAGCGAGCGCGAGTAGTTGCAGTTAGTCGCTCTACTGTACCCCGTCGCTCAGGCGTTCTCAGGCACAGCGTTTCCCGCCAACGTAGGGGTGTCATGCACGACGGCGATGTTGGGCGCAAGCGCTTTTCCGCCCTCGCCAAGCCATGCCGACCACGCAAAGGCGACGCTCCGTAGCGCGGCTACCGCAACCAGAGTGGTGAGCGAGAACGCCCAGAAGCCGCTTGCATAAGTTCCTGTCGCATCTTTGAGGTTGCCAAGAAGCACGTTGAGGTAGAAGCCGCCGACGCCGCCAATCGCGCCGACTAGTCCGGTTATCGCGCCAATTTCGGCGCGGAAGCGTTGGGGTATGAGTTGAAACACCGAGCCGTTGCCCATGCCCAGACAGCCCATGCCCACAAACAGAAGACAGCTTACAAGCGACTGATTCGATATTAGAAATCCTACCCCGATGAGCGCGACGAACGCCCCCAAGTAGAGCATGGTCAACATTCGGATACCGCCGAACCTATCCGCTAAACCACCCCCAACAGGACGCAACAGGCTTCCCGCAATAATAAACGGCGCGGTGACAATGCCTACCGTCGCCTTCGCAATGCCGTACTGGTCTACAAAAAAGGTGTTGAGGAACGAGGATAGCCCTACAAACCCGCCAAACGTCACGAAGTAGAGAAGACAGAAGACGTAGGTGTCGCGTTGCTTCAGGACGGACAGGTAGGCGGTCAAGGTCGTTTTACGAGCCGCGCCGGGCGCGTCTTTCGCGAACAGAGCGAAGACGATTAGCACGGCAAGAATGGGTATACAGAGTAGCCCCATCACGCTATGCCACCCGTAAGTGCGGGCGAGCAGGGGGGCGAAGAGTGTCGCGAGAACCGTTCCAGAGTTGCCCGCGCCCGCTATACCCATCGCAAGCCCCTGTAGGTGAGGGGGATACCAGCGGGAGGCGAGAGGCAACGCTATGGCGAACGACGCGCCCGCTATTCCGAGAAGACTGCCCACTATGAGCATATCCACGTAGGTCTTCGCGAATAGCCATCCCCAAACGAGAGGGATTAGCGTCGCGATAAGAGACATTATGCCTACACGCTTGCTTCCAAACTTATCCGACAGGAAGCCGAACAGAATACGGAAGAAGGCGGAGCCGAGCAGAGGGATAGCGACGAGTAGCCCCTTCTGCCCTGCGGTCAGCCCGTTCGCTAGGGTCTGAAAGCTCTTACCCTCTTTCTCTAATGCGGCGGCGGGTTTTAACGGGAAGACGTTCTCATTCGGGTTTTTCGCCCCTTCGATAGCGGCAACCTGTATGAGATGCGAACCCGCGTTGAGTTTTGCGAAGGTAGCCGCGTCTCTGTTATCGAGCGTCCACTTTTCAATGGGCTTCGCGCTGGCTTTGGTCGCATCCGCCGCGCTCTTCACGAGAAGGTGATAGAGGTTCGCCGCCTCATGCTTGGGCGCGTCCGCCCCTTTGATGACAATTGCGTACTGCCCCGCCTTCACAAGCGGCGAAGGCGTGACTTTCAGGTTCCCGCCCGTGAGCGATACGTCGCTGGCGACGAACGGCGCGAGCGCGCCGAGTATCACCCAGACCATGAAACTGATGTCGAAGTGTAGAAAAGCGCAGAGCAATGAAGGCGCGTGACCGCTTGTTTTTAAGTCTCTGAGATGCATGGGTTTCCTCCTGTATGAATGTGAACCGAGAAAATAGGGATGCAAATTGAATGTATGATGCAATGAGTCCGCGAAATACGCAAAAAGCGCGTAAAGCAATGCACAATGTAAAGCAATGCGGAGAGCGAGAAAAGCCTCTCATATCTCAAAGCGCCTGCTCCTTCCTTCGTGTCGAATGGGGGGAAGGACAGGGGGAGGTCGAAAAATTGGACGCAAAAAACCAGACCTCACGGGAGGACGGAAGGACAGGCGCGTCTCTCCGCGTCTTCGCGTGAGGTCTGGCTTTATAGAATGAAAGGGTTCAGGTTATCGATTCGTGTGTGTTTCGGTAGCCTCTCTTTCGATGCGAACCGCGCAGGTTTTGAACTCCGGCATACGACTTGTAGGGTCTAGGGCGGGGTTGGTCAGGTCGTTAATGCACTGTTCTCCGCCCCAGTGAAACGGCGCGAAAATAGTATCAGGGCGTATCGTCGGGGTCACTTTGACGCTGAGAACCACGCTTCCGCGTCGCGTTGTAAGCCGCGCCATACCGCCCTCCGTCAAGCCGTAGCGTTTCGCGGTATCGGGATGAACCTCTATCAACGGGCGGGGCTTGACCTTTACAAGCGGGGCTACGCGCCGAGTCTGGTTCCCTGATAGGTAGTGTTGCAGGTAGCGCCCCGTCGTTAGGCGAAGAGGATACTCCGCGTCCGGCTCCTCGGCGGAGGGGCGGTAGCGAACCGCTTGCATCTGCGCCTTGCCGTCGGGAGTCGCGAATTTTTCGGTGAACATACGCGGCGTGCCGGGATGCCGTATGTCGGGGCAGGGCCAGAAAATGCCGCCCTCCTGCTCAATACGCCCCCACGTAATGCCGCTATAGTCCGCCGCTCCGCCCTTTGATGCGATACGCAACTCCTCGAAAATCTCCCGCGTGTGCTGATACGGGAAGTACTCCCCGCGTCCCAGTCGTTTCGCGAGTTCCAACAGAATGAAGGTGTCGGAACGCGCCTCGCCGGGCGGGTCAGAAGCTCTGCGCCGCAGAATGACGCGCCCTTCGAGATTAGTGACGGTTCCATCCTCCTCTGCCCACTGCGTTACCGGAAATACCACGTCGGCGCGTTGCGCGGTCTCCGAGAAGAAGAAGTCCGCCACCGCCATAAACTCTAGCCCCTCCAGCCCCTGATTGACGTGCTTCGTATTGGGAGCGGAGACCGCCGGATTGGAGCCGATGACCACTAACCCTCGAATCTGCTTCTGCGCCACTGCGTCCAGCAGTTCATACGCCGACTTGCCCGCGCCCGGTATCTCCTCTTCTGGAACGCCCCAAACGGAGGCGATATAGGCGCGGTGTTCGGGGTTGTCTATCTTACGATAGCCGGGAAGTTGGTCTGCCTTCTGCCCGTGTTCGCGTCCGCCCTGCCCGTTTCCCTGCCCCGTTAGAGGACCGCCGCCGCAACCAGGCTTGCCGATTTTGCCTGTTGCAAGTAGCAGGTTGAGGTAGGCGCACGCCGTATCGGTTCCTTTGCTGTGCTGCTCCGCGCCTCGCGCCGTAAGAACCATGCCCGTAGCGGCTTTCCCGAAGAGACGGGCGGCGCGACGAATGTCTTTTTCCGGCACGCCGCATATCTCCGCCGCCTGCGCGGGGCTAGTCTCACGCGCCGCTATCAGCGCCTCTTCAAACCCCCGTACTCTCTCCGTAAGGAATGGAACATCGAGGAGATTTTCCTCTGCGAGAGAGCAGAGGAGCGCGTTCGCAAGCGCGAGGTCGGTTCCGGGACGAACTGCGAGGTGCAAGTCCGCCGATTTTGCAGTCGCCGATTGGCGCGGGTCGATGACGATAAGGGTGCAACCATTTTTTTTAGCCTCCTTGAAGTACTGCATGAGCGGAGGAAGCGTCTCGATGATATTGCTTCCGCAAAGCAAAATACACTTTGCGCGTGGAATATCCGCGAGGGGCATGGTGAGACCTCTATCCAGTCCAAACGTCTTAATGCTCGCCGCCGCCCCCGAACTCATGCAGAACCGTCCGTTGTAGTCAATGTTTGGCGTTTGCAGGGCTACGCGGGCGAACTTCCCCAGTAGATAGGCTTTTTCGTTGGTAAGAGCGCCTCCGCCGTACACGCCGACGCAGGGTTTTCCATACCGAGCCTGAATCCTCTGAAGTTGTTTCGCAGTGTAGTCGAGCGCGTCGTCCCACGTGACGCGCTCAAACTTTCCGCCGCACCGCATGAGGGGATAGCGCAGTCTTTCGGGGTGGTAGAGCAGTTCGCTCGACGTTTGCCCCTTGACGCACATCTGACCTCGGTTGACAGGAAATGCTTCATTGCCTTCGACCCCGACGACTCGTCGGGTCTCTGGGTCTACATGGACTTTCATTCCACACTGAACAGCGCAGTAGCAACAGTGCGTGGCTATTTTCCAAGGGTCTCGGTTCATCGTTGTATCCACTCTACAAAACCGACATCCAGAATGACCGTTCCGAACACGCCCTCCGCCGCCGCGAGGTGGATTTCGAGGCGCGTCTCTTCTGGTATCTCCTCTTGAATGGCGAGAGCCACATGGCTATCTCCCTGCGGAGCGATAGGGAAGTAGCGCATAGGAACGCCGTTTTTCATCACGCTGAGGTAGATGAGTTGGTCGGAGGCGTTGCCGGCGCGGAAGTACGCTAATTTCGCGATTTTGCCTTTCGGAACGGTGTAGACGAGTTCCGGGCTGAGAAGACTCGCCTTGATGAGTCCCTCTCCCATGAACGGGTACACGCCTTGCAGAAAGCGGGGTTCTCCGATGTCGGGCTTTTTCGACATAAGCGTATCTTCCCCCATTAGGCTTCTACCTTGAGATAGATGGATTCACCGTCTAGCCGCACGGGGTAGGTGCGGAGGGTGCAGGGATCGCTGACGCACTCTCCAGTTTCAACGTTCACCTTCCACGCATGGAATGGACAGATAACGGAACCCGCCCCTAGTATTCCTTCCGAGAGGGGACCTCCGCGATGCGGGCACTCGTTTTGAATGGCGAAGACCTTCCCGTTACGTTGTCGAAAGACTGCTATCGTTTCGCTTCCCACACGGTAGGCGCGTCCTTCGCCGAGCGGAATGTTGTGCAGTGAACCGACACATACCTCAATGGGTTGACTGAGAAACGGGGTCGTTGTTGTCGGGTTGGTATGTGTGAAAAGTGTAGGCGCTCCCATAGTAGATACATCCTTTCTCTAACGCTTGCTAGTAGCGAGAACCGGCTCCAGCGGAATAAGGGCGTTGAACTGTTTCGGATGGACGGGTTCGTTCGCCTCACTCCAAGGGTCTATATAAGCGTCCACCGCCGCCTGTATCTCCCTGTCTAACCGCTCTCCGATACCCTCCGTATCGTTTACAATCACGTCGCGAATAGGCTCAATTCCCAAACGCTCCACAAAGGCGGCGGTGCGCTCCATGTACTTCGCGTTCTCACGGTAGTACTGCATAAAGCGCCCCACGATGCGTATCGCCTCGTCATGCGTTCCTACACGGGCGAGTAGGTCGGCGGCGCGAACGCGGCTCCCCGCCGCCCCCCCGATAACGATCTCCCAGCCCGTCTCAATCGCCACAACGCCGATGTCTTTGACGGTGGCTTCGGCGCAGTTTCGGGGGCAACCGGAGACCGCCATCTTGAGTTTATGCGGGAACTCCACGCCCTGAAACCGCTTCTCAAACTTTACGCCGAGCGTGGTAGAGTCGCCCACTCCGTAGCGGCAGAACTCGGTTCCGACGCAGGTTTTGCAGGTGCGGAACGCTTTGGTGTAGGCGTGACCGGAGGGCATTCCGAGTTCGTTCCAGATTGCCGGCAGGTCTTCTTTTTTCACGCCTAGCAGGTCTATTCTCTGTCCGCCTGTCACCTTAACCATAGGGACGTTGTACTTGTCCGCTACGTCGGCGATACGTCGCAGTTCGTCGGCGCTAGTGATACCGCCGAACATACGCGGGATAACCGAGAAGGTCGCGTCTTTCTGGATGTTGGCGTGTACGCGGTCGTTGATATAGCGGCTGTCGCGCTCGTCAATATACTCGTCGTGCCAGAGGGATTTGAGAAGCGAAGCGAGTCCGGGCTTGCTTGCGGGGTCGTCTTTCCCTCCCGCTAGAGCCTGATAGACCGCGCTTACCGACTTCAAGCCTTTCGCCTGAATTGCGGCGACGAGTTCCGGCTTGCTCATAGGAACGCCGGGGACATACCAGTTTGCAGAGGGGTCGGGGGCGACATTCCCCGCAAACGCCTCGATACACTGCTGAACTAACCCGCGACAGCCGCCGCAACCCGTTCCCGCTTTCGTGCAACCGCCAATCGAGAGTACGGAGGTTTTGCCCTGCCCGATAACCTCAATGACCTTCGCCTTCGTCACCTGATTGCAGGAGCAGAGGAGCGCGTCATCGGCAAGAGTGAGAATGTCGTCGCCGCCCGCCTGACTCGCTTTTCCAAAGAGCATATCGGCGCGGCGAACGGGGCAGTCGTCGTTCTTCTCATAGAGGCTCATCAGGGCGGAGGCGGTGTCGGTTTCGCCTAGCAGACACCCTGCCACGATTTTATCGCCCCGCACAATAATTTTTTTGTAGACTCCGTGTCCCGGCTCGGAGTAGGTCACTATTTCGTCGCCCTGTTGCGCGTCCGCCATGCGCCCCATTGAGGCGAGTTCCACGCCCATTACCTTGAGTTTGGTGGCGAGTCGGGAGCCGTGATACCCCGCGTTCGGGTTCACGCCCGTTATCACATCTGCAACGACACGCGCCTGCTCGTAGAGGGGGGCGACTAGCCCGTAGGTTGCGCCGCGATGTTGGACGCACTCGCCCACTGCGAACACGTTGGGGTCTGCCGTTCGCATCTGGTCGTCTACGAGTATTCCGCGCTCGGTTTGCAGTCCGGACTCTCGCGCTAGTTCGAGGTTGGCGCGTATGCCGCAGGAGATAACGAGCATATCGCACTGAAGGGTGGTTCCATCCGCAAGCAGTACGCCCTCCACATCGCTAGAGCCGACCACTTTCACGGATTTTGCGCTGGTGAGTACGCGAACTCCCATCGCCTCCATCGTCTGCGCGAGGATTTTGCCGCCCTCTACGTCCAGTTGTTGGGGCATGAGGTAGGGCGCGGCTTCCAGAACCGTTACGTCTACGCCGTGCGTGAGCAGTCCTCGCGCCGCCTCCAAGCCCAGAAGCCCGCCGCCGAGAACTACCGCCGTCTCGCAGTTCTTCGCCCAGTCTGCGATATGGGCGCAGTCGTCAATAGTGCGGAAGACGAACACGCCGCCCTTATCCACGCCTTCGACGGGGGGAACAAAGGGGCGGCTCCCCGTCGCGAAGAGTAGCGTGTCGTAGGTTTCAGATACGCCGTTCGTTCCGCAGACGCGCCTATTTTCGCGGTCTATGGCGGTAACGCGCACTCCTGCATGAAGCGTGACATCGTTCTCGACGTACCACGAGAGCGGGTTTAGGAAGATGGATTTTGCGTCCTGCGAACCGGTGAGGACGTTGGAGAGGAGAATGCGGTTGTAGTTGCCATACGGCTCATCGCCAAAGATGACGACCTCTACGGTGTCGCGTTGGCGGCTGAGTATCTCTTCCGCCGCTCTCGCTCCCGCCATGCCGTTGCCGATGACTACAATTTTCTGTTTTCGCTCCGAGTTGGAGTAGGGTCTGCTGTTTTGTTGAGGATTCATGAAAAAATCGCCTCCTGAATCTGGGTAGTATTGCCAGTACAGCGAGACGACAACGAACAAAAAAAGGCTGAACGCCGATGTGTGCCTCCAAAGAGCGAAGTCTCTCGCTGTGGATTGCCAACATCAACGTCAGCCAGTATAAAAATGTGTTCTAAAACTTCATTGGGCGCTTACGGGAGGGTCATTCTTCCTGTACGCTGATTATAGTGTAGCAGAGAATTATGACAAATCCGTGACAACTATGCGATTTTGGGGAAATATCTACAACTATTCGCATAATTGGTCATATAGGGGCGCAAACATCGGCTATTGATACGCCGTAACTAGGCGCACTCCCTGAATGAGCATTGCGAAAGGGGGCGATTTAGAGAGAGTGGGCGCGAGCGAGGCGGGCGTTAAGTCGCCTCCCACTCCTTCAAAAACGCTTCTACCTCCGCCTCCTTGTTTCGTTCACGCAGAAAAGCGAGGTAGTTATTGAGGATGATTTGCGTATTGGGGTGCTGTTTTCCGAGCGATGCGCGGAACATCAGAACTGCCTCAAGGTAGAGAGGTTCCGCCTCACCGTAACGACCTTGAACTTGGTAGAGGTATGCCAGATTGTTGAGGCTGGTTGCAATAGAGGGATGTCCTTCGGGAAGGGACTTGAGACGTATCGCCAACCCCTCAAGGAAGAGAGGTTCCGCCTCACCGTAACGACCTTGAACTTGGTAGAGGTATGCCAGATTGTTGAGGCTGGTTGCAATAGAG
>CAIJLM010000553.1 GCA_903821495.1 uncultured Chthonomonas sp.
CCCCGTTCGACACGGGAGAAAGGGAGCGACTGGTTTAAGGCTAAAAGCCTGTGCGAGTGGCTTCAAGCGAGGGGGCTTGTTGCACTCCTTTTCGCGCTTTTTCGCGCTTTTCGCGGACTCATCCCAAAATGGAATCCCGTTCTCAACCGAAATGAAACACACCCAATTGATATGCCTTTTCATCTAACGGCAACGCCTATATAGCATGGCTTCGCCAATGTCGGAGCCACCCCTTCCCGTTTCGGGAAGGGGACGGGGGTTAGGTTCAGCTATCGCTCAAGTACAAAAAATGCCAACTCCTTCTCGTAAGCGGTCACGGTTCCCTCCGGGCGCATACCAAGCCTCTGCGTAACCGCAAGCGAGCGCGTATTCAAAGGGTTCACCACCGCGACAATGCGTGTCAAGCCGAGCCGTTCAAAGCCGTACTGAGTACAGGCGCGTCCCGCCTCCGTTGCGTAGCCCTTGCCCCACGCCGAACGTCCCAGATGCCAGCCCACCTCTATCTCGTCGTGACCGGGCAGGGGCTTCAATATGACAGCGCCCGCCACCTCCCCCGTCGTCTTGTCAACAATCGCCCAGAAGCCGTACCTGTCGCCACTCTCCCGATACCGCGCCTTGATAGCGCGTAACCGCTCTAACTGCTCCTCCACGCTCTGCGCGGGGCTGTTCAAGTAGCGATGCACTTCCGGGTCTTGATAGATTTCAAAAAGGGTCGGCGCGTCCTCCTCCTCCCAGTGGCGAACGAGGATACGCTCCGTCTCAAGAACGATAGTCATAGTTTTGCTTTCCATAGTGAGAAGTCCCCAAACCTACTGTGGAAGGAATGGAGCGAGATGAGCAGGCAGGTTTTCAACCGCTGTCTGCGCGGCGAACTGCTCCGCCTCTTTTTTGCTACGCCCCTCGCCCGACCCCAAAACCTCCTCGCCCAGAGTCGCCACCACCACAAACGTCTTCTCGTGGTCGCGCCCCCGCTCCTCAACGGTGTGATAGATGGGAGTGCGCTGGCAGTAGGCTTGCGTGATGATTTGGAGCGAGGATTTGTAGTCTTTGCGATGCAGGTCGGCGGTGACATCGTAGAGCGCGGAGTAGAGGAGGTCTCGCACGACGCGCTTGGCGACCTCAAAACCTGCGTCGAGATAGATAGCGGCGATAAGCGCCTCAAACGCATCGGAGAGAATGGAGGGGCGATTGCGTCCGCCCGCCGCCGCCTCTGCGGGGTTCAGAATCACGCACCTATCCAGCCCTATCTCCCGCGCAATAGGCGCAAGCGCCGATTCGCTCACCACGTAGGCTTTGGTTTTCGCCAGTTGCCCCTCGGTGTAGTCAGGAAACAGTTCGAGGAGCTGTTCGCACACCATCATCCCGATAATCGCGTCGCCTAGAAACTCTAGGCGTTCGTTGCTCTCGTGCGGCACATCGGAGACAGCCGAGCGGTGGGTAAGGGCGCGTGTCAAATAATTAGGGTTAGTGAAACGCGCCCCTATTCGCTCTTGCAACTCATCAAGGCGTGATTGGTCTATCATGCAGGCGGGTTCGCTACTCCAGTTTGCTAATGGCGGCGGCTATACGCTCCACCCCTTTGATAATCTTCTCTTTGGAGGTGGCGTAAGAGAGGCGAATGTAGTCGTCTGCGCCAAAACCAGACCCCGGCACTACCGCGACAGTCACCTCTTCTAGTAGGTAGGCGGCGAGGTCGTCGGAGGTCGCTATCACCTTGCCGTTCGCCTTTTTCCCCTTGAGGGCGGCGATATTCGGGAAGGCGTAGAAGGCTCCTCCCGGCTTCTGGCAGGTTACGCCGGGTATCGCGTTCAACATCTCCACAATTACGTTGCGCCTGTCTTCAAACGCGACGCGCATCTCCTCAACTTTCTCCTCTGAGCCGTTTAGGGCGGCGACTGCGCCATTTTGCGCGAAGGAGGTAGGGTTGGAGGTGGACTGGTCTTGAATTCTGCCCATTGCGCCCACGAGTTTCGCCGACGCGGAGGCGATATAACCGATACGCCATCCGGTCATCGAGTAGGCTTTGGAACAGCCGTTCACTACGACAACGTGTTGATACGCCTCTTCGCTCAGGCTGGCGGGGCTGAGGTGTGTGCGCCCGTCGTATAGCAGTTTCTCATAAATCTCGTCGCTGATAACAAGGAAGTTATGCTTAATGGCGAGCGCAACCATCTCCTCAATAGTCTGACGAGAGGCGACTCCGCCTGTCGGGTTTGAGGGCGAGTTCAGAATGAGGGCGCGGGTGTTTGGGGTTATCGCCGCCTCCACCGCCTCTTTTGTGGGCATAAAACTGTTTTCGGGGGTAGTCTCCACTATGACGGGAGTCGCTCCCGCAAGTTTCACCTGCTCCGGGTAGGAGACCCAGTAGGGCGCGGGAATTATCACCTCGTCACCCGGGTCAAGAAGGGCTTGCATGAGGTTGTATAGCGAGTGCTTCGCGCCACAGGAGGCGATAACCTGATTGCGGGCGTAGGTCAGTCCGTTGTCGCGTTTCAGTTTCCCGATGATAGCGTCTTTAAGGTCGTCCGTTCCCGCGCTAGGCGTGTACTTCGTAACCCCCTTGTTCAGCGCGTCTATGGCGGCTTGCTTAATGTGGTCGGGCGTGTCGAAATCCGGCTCTCCCGCGCCGAAACCAATAACATCTTTCCCCGCCGCTTTAAGGGCGTTCGCTTTCGCCGTGATTGCGAGTGTAGGGGATGCGGCGGTCTTTGCCGCCCTTTGGGAGATTTTCATTTTGAAGGCTCCTCTCTTTCTTGAAGGTTGTCTGTTTTCTCCCTCGCCTCACCGAACAAGGGAGTTATCGTAGCGCCAGTTCTAGGGATTACGGCTACACTCTGTTACAGCCCTTTAGATAGGTCTATTGTAAACGGGCGGTCATTGTCGTTGTGCCGAACACTGAGCGATTTCAGCTTTGAATCCTTATGCACAATGAACCAGAGGCGGAAGCGTCCTTCCGCGCCCTTAGCCAAAGTAAACTCCGCTTCTCTGCCTTGCGTAGCGTGCAACATTCTATTGGTGTGTTCCACACTCTCGCCATCCGTTGTGACCAGAGACAGCTTGAGACTATCCGCTCGAATCAGCAGTCCGTCTGTCCGCGAGGTATTCTTGACACGCCCCGTCAGAACCACAAACTGCTTTCCCTCCTCCGGCGCCTCTTCCATGAGAGGCTTGGATGAGAGAGTCATCTTCTCAACGGTGAAGTCGAAGTATTCTGAACTTTTGTGCCCTGTAGATGCTAGCGGAGTAGCCTCGCCCATCTTCATCGGCGCTGTCGCGCCTACTGTGAAGCCCTCTTTTACCATTGGGTCGACGTAGGGGGCTACTAGTGGCTTTACTTTGCCTTTCAGGGTGTAACGGATAGCCTTATCTTCTGACGAGATTATCATCAGTTTTTGGATGTCTCCAGCGGCAGGCAGGCGAATGAGCGTATAGCCATCCATCCTTTGCCCTGGTTTCAAAGTTAGCTCAAGGGTCTTCCCATCCGCCTCTAACCACACCGTAGGCTCGTAGTCGTGATTGGTTCCTGCGGCATCTACTGCGGTAAAGCGGAATGTGTCGCCCCGCACAAGGCTCTCTCTCGGTTGCGGGTTATGGAACGTAAAGTGGACGACGAGGAGTTTCTCTTCGATATTAGGCGAAATTGCCTCGTCGCCAGCAGAGATTCTATCTCCTCGATATTCGACCTTATTCACGATGATGTTCATCGGGTTGTCTTTACCGAGCGTGTACTCTGTACCTAAAACGCCCTCCGCTCCTGTCATCTGCTTTGTGCCTAGTGTCTCTTGGGGAGGCGTCTTGGCAGGTTTTGACTTGGCAGGTTTCGGTTTGACGGGCTTTTTGGTCTGTGCCGCGAGCATACTGCCGACAAGCATTAGAGCCATGATAGCGGCGGACAGTTTAAGAATGGTGTGGTTACGCATGGATGCCTCTTTTCTGGAAGAGTGATATTTCTTGCCTTAAAGTAGGAACGGTAGTAACTCTTTGACGCTCCCCTAACTATCAGGTTCATGTTGGTTGTTAGTTTTGATAGGATAAGGATACCCGATTTGAAGGTAGGTTGTGCAGGTTGAATCGTTTGGATTCGCAATTGCGCCTAGGGGAGTAAGGCAGTTCGGGCAGTTTCGGAAAGAGGGATAGAGAGAGCCGCACACCCGACATTGATAGGGCGCGATAGGAGGTTTGGGGTTCCGCCCTTGTGGACGCGACTGCTGGGCTTTCGGCATGGGAATCGCGGAGAGCGGTTTCGGCGGGGTGGCGGCGATGGGCGGCAGGACGGGTATTAAGGGGTTGTTGCACCCCTGACAGAAGGCTCGCCCTGGGGGGTTCTCTGTTTGACATTTTGGGCAGCGCATAATTTTTCCTTGCGGGAGAGGGGGTGAGTTGGTAGCTGTAAGGCTTTTCTTCGGGCAGCCTTCTCCCTGTTCGGGAGAAGGATTTGTCTACAAGTGGGCAGGTTCCTGCGATAGGCTTGTGAAAACAAGGAGGAGGAGCCTTAGCAGTATGAGATTTGAAGCCTGTGTGTTGTTGTTCCAAGTTTGGGGCTTGTGTGCATTTTTTTCGCGCTTTTCGCGGTTAATTCTCAAAAGAGCGGTTATTTCTCTTTCTCCGGGAGTAGAGAAGTTAGGTAATCCAGTACAGGATTCGCGGTATCGCCGCCAGCTTTTGCGTGCGCCAGCAGGGGTATGCCGTGGGGCCCATGCGAGTGAAGCAGGTTCGGAAACACGTCGAGCGTCGCCTTGACTATCTTGAGTTCCCCTAGCATCGCCGCGACGAAGATGTCCATACGCGCCCCCTTTTCCAGCAGAAAGAGAGCGATGTCGCGCCGTCCCATGTGTCCGGCGCCGCCCATAGCGGACTCAAAATCGCCGCCGCTCCAGTCCCATGTAGCGTTTAGCAGGGCAGGCTCTTCGGTCAGCATGACTTTTACGCGCTCAAAGTCGGTGTGCGCCGCTTTCACAAACTCTTTCACCAGTTCCGGTTTCAGGGCTGGGGGTCTGGGTGGTTTGGGTTTCGTATCATCGCTCATAGCAGCTCCTTCCAAGTTCGGAATAAGCATGAGGGTTCCAGCGAGCGTCGTTGAGTCGAGAAGCATTTTTCTGCGTGATATGCTCGAATGTGTAGGCATAGTGGGATTCCTCCTGATGGCGTAGTAGACCTCTGCGATACGAACTCCTCGCAGCGCTTATCATTCTACCTGAGCGAATTTGATTGTGTTGTGCATAAAACGCTATTTTGGGGGTTGAACGCCTCTATTCCGCCAAAAAATCTCTGGTGAAACGTCGCTCTACGTTCGGAAGGCTACATCTATCACAGATAGGCAGGGTTTTCCGTTCCGAAAGTCGAATGGAGAGGTAGTGTTCTCAGGAGGCAGTGTATGACTAAAATACAGAGCGCGCGTAGGGAGTTTTTAATGGGAGTAGCGGGGAGCGCGTTTCTTGCGCCGCAGGGCAAGGCGCGTTGGGCGGAAGTAAACGATTTTCTCGATACCCAAAAGGCGCGAGGACTTATACCCGGCGCGGCGCTCGTCGCTTCGCAAGGTCAAAACGTTGTCTATGAGCGGTATATGGGGAACTACACGAGTATCAAAGAGCGGCAGGTCGAGCTATTTAGCGAGGTGCGCCACGTCTTCTACTCGTTCTCAAAACTCATCTCTGCGACGGTGGTAGCCATGATTCATCAGGATGGGCTACTCGACTACGATGCGCCCGTCAGCGTCTATATCCCTGAGTTTAAGGGCGGCGGCAAGGACAAAATCACGCTCCGTCATCTCCTCACCCACTCCGCCGGAATTCCGAACGTTCCGCTTGGCGGGGTAGGCACGGAAATCGAATGGCGCGTCGCTGTCCAAACGCTCTGCGCCGCGCAAACCGAGTGGGAGCCGGGTTCAAAAACGGCGTACCATGCGCTATCGGGGATGTTCGCTTGCGCGGAGGCGGTTCGCCGCGTGTCGGGCGGAAAGCCTTGGGCGGATATCTGCAAAGAGCGACTATTCGACCCCATCGGCGCGAAGACGCTCGGTTTCGACATTCCGCCCGCAGGGACTCGTATCGCCCTGACTCCCGTCCCCGCTCAGACCCCGGAGAGCCTGAAAGAGGCGTTCGCGAGTTTTGCAGGACACCCGGCAGGAGGCTGTTCGGGTCTTCCCAGAGACGCTATTAAGGTGTTACAACTTCACCTAAACTGGGGCGTGTGGGGTTCCAAGCGCCTTCTGCTCAAAAAATCGCTATTAGAGATGCACAGCGTACAGTACGCCCGCGAAATCGAGACTGCTACCGCCAACGGGAAAAGCCCCGCCCATGAACCTTGGGGGCTTGGCATACTTCTGCGAGGCAGAGGCGCGAAGACGGGGGGACACGACTGGTTCGGATTTGGAGAGCAGAGTTCGCCTACCATTTTCGGACACGCGGGAATTGATACCGTTATCGGAGTGGCGGATATTCTTAGCGGCAAAGCCCTCTTCTTCGCCTCCACCGATTCCCCCGCCCCGAAAGAGCAGACCGTATTCTTGAGAAATAGCGTCACGAACAGGGTCTTCGCGGCGCTGGATAGGAAGTAAAATGAGAGACAGACGAACCTTTTTGAAAGAGGCGTGCTACGTCACGCTACTAGGCGCAAGCGCGGAAGGAGCCAACGCAGTGGAGCGTGAGGAGAAGGCGCGAATCCGCGTCACGGGCGAATGGGAGATACAGGTATCGGCGGGAACCTTCCAAGTAGGGCGTAAGCGCGTACACATAGGTCAGGAAACCCTACTGAAAGTATCGCCAACCACCCTACTGACCATCAAGGATGAGAAGTACGACAGCCTTCCCATCTACAATCCGAAAGCCGCCCCTTGGACGCGAGGCGCAAAACTGAAACAGCTCGCAACCTCGGAGACCACTGCGCCCAATATGCTCGTAACGAGTAGCCTTGTGTTAAAATCCGCGCCCGGAAGCGGCTCCGCCTACCAGTTGGGGAGGGACTACGACCTTGAAGCGCAGTGGGCGACGTTTGGGCGCATGGAGGGGGGAGTTCCTGCAAATACGCCCGTCTGGGCGGACTATGTGTGTGGATGGGGACGCATCGATTCGATTGTTTTGGAGAGGGGCGGGAAGATAGTTCTACGCGAGGGCAAGCCGCATAACGCAACCCCTCAAGCGCCGTCTATCGCGCCAAAAGAGACCCGAATCGCGAATATCTGGCTTCCCGGCAACCTCAAGCGCCTCAGTGAAGAGAGCCTCTACCCGATAGTTGAACCCGCCTATCCGCTTGCAAAAGGCAAAGGGGAGTCGTCCGCGCAACGCCTTCTGCCTAAAACCTACCAGAAACTGACCAGCGGCGAGCCTGTGCATATTCTGGCATGGGGCGATAGCGTGACGGCGGGAGGCGAAGCGAGTTCCGTTGAGACGCGGTATCAGAATCGCTTTATCGCGCTTCTCAAAGAGCGGTTTCCGCAGGCTAACATCCGCCTGACGACAGCGGGGTGGGGCGGACGCAACACAGACAGCTTCTTGAACGAGCCGCCCGGCGCGGAGTTTAACTTCGACCATGCGGTAATATCGCAACGCCCCGACTTGATTGTGATGGAGTTTGTAAACGACGCTTGGATGTCGCCGGAAGTCGTGGAGCAAAAATACTCCTATCTCCTCAAGCGCTTTCAAAACATTGGCGCGGAGTGGGCGATACTGACCCCGCACTACGTTCGCGCCGACTGGATGAACAGTAACACCGAGCGCGTGGAGAGCGACCCGCGCCCCTACGTGGCGGGAGTGCGCCAGTTCTGCGCGAAACACGGGATTGCGATAGCGGACGCTTCTCTGCGATGGGGACACCTCGTAAAGGAGGGTATCCCCTATATGACGCTTCTAAGCAACAGCATCAACCATCCAAATGACGCGGGGCATGAACTCTTCGCGCAAGCGTTGATGGAGCTGTTCTAAACTTTAGATATTGCCTTGTGACACAAATTTTCAGATTAAGGAGGCGTGTTATGTCTATTCTAACACCCGAACAGGTTGCTTTTTATTATGAGAATGGCTATGTCGTTCTCTCTGGTCTTATTCCCGAAGAGACCTCGTTGAGAGCCAAAGCGATACTGGAGAAGTGGGCGGAGTGCGACCCCCGTAACCCCAAAGCGACCTCAAAAGAGCCTATCTTCCGCGCTTTGGAAGAGGAGGAGGCTGTCGCTTCCTGCTACACGGGCGCGATACTACAAGCCGCCTCCGAACTGGTAGGCGAAGACGTTTCGACCTTTCTGCGCCCCAACAAGCCGTATCCTCTGCACGCCTACCCTACTCAGGACGAGTGGAAGCCTTGGGAGGCGCACATCGACCACGCCATCAAAGAGCATGGTCATAAGACCTTTCCGGGCGCGTTTCGTCTCGCCTCCATGCTCTTTTTGAGCGATGTGGAGGCGCATGGGGGAGGCACTCTCGTATGGGCGGGTTCGCATCGGAAAATTCGCGCCCTTGCGGAGAGCGACCCTGTACATTACGAACTTATGGCAACGCTCAATATGGAGTTGGATAAGGCGGAACTTGGGGAGTGTATAGAGTTGACTCCGAAACGGGGAGATATTCTCTTCTACCACTGCCTCTGCGCCCACTCAGGGAGCATGAACGTGCAGAACACGCCCCGCCTCGCCATGAACGCAAAGTGGTAGGGAGTCCATGAGTTAATCATCCTCTCGCTCAAGCCAATAAGGCGAAATGCCAAACCTGACTTCCTCCTTGTGGACACCCTTCCAAAACAGAAAGCCCGCCCCGTTTCCGGGGCGGGCTTTTTAGCGTCGCCGCTAAAGGCGATTAGTCGCCCTTTTGGGAGAACTGCACTTTTCTGCGTTGCTCACGCGAACCCTCGACAGCGTGCGAGGAGTGCGCGGGAGCGGAAGAGAGGGGCTTAGGCTTGCGCGGCATACTGACGGAGGCGTGACCTCGGTCTGCGGACTGGTATTGAGCCGCGGGTTTTTGGTTGCGCGAATCGTTCCCTGCGGGTTGCGCCCCCGGTCGGCTGGTTTCACGAGGGTGAAAAGCGAAGGGCGACTGCTGGCGTTTTTGGCGAGACTTGGATTGGCGCGACACGCCGCTCTGCCTCTCGTTCGAGAAGTTCTCTGGAACGGCGGGGGTAAAGCCAACCGCTTGGCGTTGCTCTAGCCGTTTTTTGATGAGTCTCTCAATTCCGTAGAGTACGTTTCTCTCTTCCGAGCTGACAAGAGAGATAGCCTCTCCCGTAACTCCCGCTCGCCCTGTTCGCCCGATACGGTGGATGTAGTCTTCGGGAGTGTGTGGCAAATCGTAGTTGATGACGTGAGGCAACTGCTCAATGTCCAGCCCTCGCGCCGCGATGTCGGTAGCCACAAGGATACGCACTCTGCCCGTTTTGAAGTCGCTAAGCGCCCGCATTCGTTGCATCTGGCTGAGGTTGCCGTGAATGGCTACTGCGGAAACGCCGTCTCGTTGCAGGTGAACAGAGAGCCTATCTGCGCCATGCTTGGTACGTACAAAGATAAGCGCCTGTTTGATGTTCTCTTGAACCAGAAGGTGGATAAGTAAATCCTGCTTGTTCGCGTTTGAGGAGAACAGAAAACTCTGCGTAACGAGGTCGCTCTCTGCGTTGTTACGCGCCACCTCTACCAGAACAGGCTCTTTGAGGAGCGTGTCGGTCAGCCTCTTAATATCGTCCGAGAAGGTCGCGGAGAAGAGAAGGCTTTGGCGATTGGCGGGAATGAGACTGATGATGGTGCGAATATCTTTGATGAAGCCCATATCGAGCATTCTATCGGCTTCGTCCAGAACCAAAATCTCTACCTTGCTGAGGTCGACAGTTCGCTGATTAACGTGGTCGAGAAGTCGTCCCGGAGTAGCGACGAGAATGTCGACGCCGCGCATAAGCGCATAGACCTGCGGGTTCATGTTGACTCCGCCGAAAACGGTGGTGGAGGACATGGGCATATACTTGCCGTAGCGACGAACGCTCTCTTCCACCTGCGCCGCGAGTTCACGGGTAGGTGTAAGGACGAGGGCGCGTACCTGACGAGCGTGGGGTCTCTGTCGGTTTGGGGTGTCCCAAAGTCGTTGCAGAAGGGGTATGGTGAAAGCGGCGGTTTTGCCGGTTCCGGTTTGAGCGCCCGCCACGATGTCGCGTCCTTCAAGAATGACGGGAATGGCTTCAGCCTGTACGGGAGTCGGAACGGTATAACCTGCGTCGCGAAGGGCGCGCAGAAGCTCGGGGCGTAGCCCGATCGAGTCGAAAGACATGGAAACTTATTCTCCTGAGAACGGCCTGCTGTAGCAAAAAATGCTTGAGTCCGGTTCAGGCAGAAATCTGAAAGGGTGCAATGGTCGGGGTGTTTGGAAGACTACCAAGAACAGGGTGGAGACGCATACCGGAGTGCGAAACAACACAGCGTTGCACAATATTTGAGTGGAACATCTCTATTATACCACACTTAATAGAGATTTGGGGGCGACTTAGGCAGGTATTCTGTTTACTCTGTCATAAATGCCAGTAAACGCGATAGAAGCGACTGAGCGTGTTTGCCTCTTCGCCGCCGAAAAAGCGCAAGAAGAGGGGTTCTCCTTCTCCCCTATGTCGTGTCTTCAATTTGACGCGTAGGGAGGTCGTGTCGTATAATGAAACATACCTCTAGAAACCGAGGACGCGCCCCGTGCGAATGATAAATGCGAGGAGATTCTCTATTCGCGGACTTATCGAGAGCGACTGGAAGCGCGAAGGCGACAGGTTCACATGGAGATTGACGATGTCGACTACCTCAACGGCGCGGGGCTGCGTTCCTGTTTTCGCCAGCGGCGCGACGATTCTGGAAGGCGAAAAGCCCCTCGGAGACAACTCGCAACTCAACGTGACGGGGATACAGAGCGGCTATGTGGAGATGGAAGCAGAGTCGGGACGTGTCTGTTTACGGTGAAGTAGAAAAAAGGAGGTTTGAACGCATTATCCACAAGGGCGATAAGCGGGCTTGCGTCACAGAGGGTCATACTTTCAAGCCCATTTTGCGATATTTATCCAGCAGGGCTGCCCCGTAAGCCTTTTCGTAAGAGTCGGTATACTCCGTTTTGGCATCAGGCTCCAGCGCCTCAATCTCTTCTAGCAGGTCTCTCAAAGCGTCGTTAAGCATGACAGGCTTCGCTCCTATCTCAACAGGCTTCGAACCTCCACCCGCACCTCTATCTCCTCTCCCATAAGAAGCCCTAGTCGTTCCAGAGCCTCTTTAGGGATAACGATTGCGCCGCCCTCTTTCAGAGTCGATGTAAATGTAACTGTCACCATATAGCCGCCCTCCCTCTATTATGTTCAGTAGTGCGCCATGCTATAGATGCCAAGGGGCGCGATAGGGACGGAAGAGCCAGCGGTTCGCCTCTTCGTCGCCAACAAAGCGTTCTGTCTGCGGATTCCAGTTCAGTTTGCGCCCTAGCCGAATCGCGATATTCCCTAAGTGGCACACCGTTACAGAGCGGAAGCCTATCTCTGCGTCGCATATCGGCAGTTGGCGCGTGCGAATCGAGTTCAGCCAGTTCTCATGGTGTTCTGCGCTTTCGGCGAGGTGAACATCGTTCGCGCCCAGTTGTATCTCTAGTATATCGGGCGAGGAGGCTTCGAGAACGCCTCTATCCACGAATATCCAGCCGTTCGTCCCCACAAAGCGCACTCCGCGTTGCAGGTTGCTACATCGCAACCTCACGCCATTCGCGTAGGTGTAGAGGATTTCAAACGAGGTCGCCGTATCGAAAGCGCCCTCCGTCGGGAATGTCGCGAACCCCTCAATCTCAACGGGTCCCGTGTCGTCCATCCCAAGCCCCCACTGCGCAATGTCGTTATGGTGCGCTCCCCAGTCGGTCATCATGCCGCCAGAGTAGTCGTAGAACCAGCGAAAATTAAATCCGAATCTATCGGCTTGAAACGGGACGAGGGGCGCAGGTCCCGAATACATCTTCCAGTCCAAGCCCGGCGGAGGGGTCACAACGCGAGTCGCGCCTCCCTTCGGCGCTCCCGAGAAGCCCGTATGCACCGTGTGAACCTTACCGATTTTCCCGCTTCGCGCCAGTTCACAGGCGTAACGAAACTTCGCGTCCGAACGTTGCTGGCTCCCCACCTGACAGATTCGCCCGTACCTGCGAACTGCGTTAATAACGGGTCTGCCCTCCCCAATCGAGTGGATAAAGGGCTTTTCGCAGTAGATGTCTTTCCCCGCCTCCGCCGCGTTTTTCGTGATGAGCGCGTGCCAGTGGTCGGGGGTTGCAATCAGAACCGCGTCGATGTCTTTTCTATCTAGGATGTAGCGATAGTCGCTGTACGCCGCGCACTGCTCCCCTATTCGCGCCTTTGTTTTGTTGCGGTAGGGTTCGTACACGTCGCACACCGCGAGAACGTCCACGTCGCGCCTGCCAAGCAGTTTGTCGAGGTGCGCGTTACCCATGCCCCCCGCGCCGATAAGCGCAACAGAGACACGATTCGAGACCGCCTGCTGCTCAGAGTTCCCTAACGCCTTTGAGGGAATAAAAGCGGGCAATAAACTCGAAAAAAGGGCGTTTTGTATCGCATTTCGGCGTGTTAAGAGGGGGTTTTGGCTCATTTAGTTGCGGCGATTCCTAAGTTTTTAGCGTGGAAGGCTATCGCTTCTTGAACGTGAGCATCCCAGTAGTCCCACGTGTGCGCTCCGGGGAACTCTTCGTATTCGTGGGCGTAGCCTATCTTCTCAAGGTGCGCGTGGAAGGCGCGATTCGACTCTATCAGGAAATCGTCCACCCCGCAATCAATGCGAAGTTTGGGACGTTCGGAAGGTTTTAGTTTTTCCGCGAGAGCGAAGCAGTCGTTTTCGCCGCCTACAGGGTTGTCGCCAATAATGCGTCGAAACTCTACCGCGAACGAATTGTTCACATCGTCAGGCAGAGAGTAATGCGCGAACGCGGGCGCTCCTGAATGGCTGACTGCGGAGGAGAAGAGGTCAGGGAACTTGAGGGCGAGTTTCAGAGCGCCGTAGCCGCCCATCGAAAGTCCGCCGATACAGCGCCCTTCGCGGGTCGCGTTTGTCTGGAAGAGAGCGTCTATGTAGTTCACGAGGTCGCGAACGAGCGCGGTCTCGTACGCCATCCCCTCCACCGCGTCGCAGTAGAAGCCGCGCCCGCCATCGGGCATGACCACCATGAGAGGTAACTCTGCGACGTAGCGCTCAATACTCGTGCGCCTCTGCCAGATGCTCTGGTCGTCGGAAAGCCCGTGCAGAAGGTAGAAGGTCGCGAAGGGCGCAACTAGGTTGCGCTCCGGGAGAATTACGGTGGCGGAGGTCGCTTTTTGTAGCGCTTCGCTGAAAAACTTTATCTCGCAGACAGCCATGTTAGAGCGTTCCTTTCAAAAAACTTGAGTACTCAGGCCTTTTACAAAAATGGGGTGTTCGGTAACAGAGAGACGCTCCGAAGAACGCCGTTTGTATGTCCCTGCCTTCTCTGTATCTCTTATTTTGACGGTAACTACTCACGCTATGGAATGCGACCTAACCCCCTAACCCCCTTCCCGAAACGGGAAGGGGGGAATAACTGCTGCTAATGCGACAGCGGAGGCGATGGAACAGTAGGCTTTTGACCTAAACTGAGTGGCTCTATCCAACAATAACCACTTTGCGCTCTGGTCACCCCTTCCCGCGCAGGGAAGGGGATGGGGGGGGTAGGTTCCCCCCGAAGGGGGGCTGAGTAGTTACAATTATTCTTAGTCTGACGCTTTACTCTCAAAACGGAGAGTGACGTTTCCAACCTCAATGGTATCGCCATCGGTCAGGCGAATTGGTTGGCGCATTTCGAGGGCGATACCGTTTAGCGTTGTGTTCGCGTCGGCGAGCGCTTCGACGGTGTACGCCGCGCCATCGCTAATAATACAGGCGTGGCGCGTGGAGACAGAGCGGTCTGGCAGAACAATGTCGTTGGTGATGCCTCGCCCTAGCAGGGTTTCGGACGCAAGCGAGAACTTCTCTTCGGGTTCGCCCTGCTCGTTCAATTTGACGAGCCGCGCTGTTTGGGGGCGTAGCTGACGCATAGGGGGGGAGGAGGTTCCCTCATTCATAAAGGGCGCGGCGGCTCCGCCAAAAACTCCGCCTAACCGAGGGCTTTCCTTGCGCTCTTGGGGAACATCCGCCAGTTTTGAGGCGGACGCGCCCTGTTCGTAAATAATGCGGGTCTTGCCAATCATTATCTCATCGCCCGACTGTAGGATACGGTTATCAACCAGAGCGCCGTTTACGCGGGTTCCGTTTGTGCTGCCGAGGTCGTAAAGGATAAAACTACCATCCGTATCCCGTTCGAGTTTGGCGTGGCGTTTGGAAATCTGCCCGTCGCCTTCCAGTAGCAGGTCGTTTCCCGTTTTTGTGGAGCGCCCTATGCTGATACCCGCCTGATAGATAGGGAAAGGGTAGGGGGAACCATTGAGAGGATACACCGTCAAATTCCCGTAGACGCGCCCCGGAACGGTGGCGTTCTCAGCGACCTCTAGCGCGGCGCGTAGATTGACAATGGTGCGTTGCTCTTCAAAGGGCGACGCTTCGGCGCTGGGTTCAAGGGGTATGGTCGGCGCGTTGGGAGATACCGCTGTCGGCTCGGTCTTGGTATATCGGCAACGAATGCGGAGTTTGGGCGGATTGCGAACCTCTTCCTCTTGCGCTTCGTCGCCCTCCGCCTTCGCCGTCGTATCGGTGATAACAACCTCCAACGCTCCCCGTATCTGGTATTTGTTCTGCTGACAGTAGCGCCGAATCGCCTGTTCGAGTTCGACTTTATCCAGAAAGGAGAGAAGGTACTCTCTCTCCTCAGAATCGGTGACGTGAATGTCTATGAGATACTGGTTCGGCACATACGTTTTGTTATCTATACCCTCTTTGCGATTGTCTTCCAGAACGCTGATGAGGCGGCGCAAAATGTCTTTGGGGCGAATGTCTTCACTCCCCCCGAATAGCCCTTCGTACCACGAACCAAAAGAGCGGCTAATTTTTTCCAATAAATCCATACTATATTTCTCCTGAGCGCGACGTTAAAAACCTTGAGAGGAGGGGGAGCGCCCTCCTGTTACATGGACGAAAGCGGGGCGGGTTTGGTTTCCGACGTTATACTCTATTTGACGCGGGAATCGTCGCGGCGGTTCTTTACGCGAAGCACTCCGATAATGTCTTGCAGAGAGTGTATCTTCTTTACGAGAGCGGCGAGTTGTTCGGTGTCCTTTACCTCTATCGCGAGCTCTAGGGTGGCGGTTTTGTCACGGTGCGACTGTGTTTTAATCGCGGTGATGAAGGTTTTGCTTTCGCTAAAGATGTTCGTCACATCCGCAAGAAGCCCCGTTCTGTCCAGTGAATCTATCTGCAAGTAGACCTGAAAGACCTGCTTTTCGTTACCCACATACTCTACGGGCATACACCGCTCCGCCTCGTTCTTGAGCGAGTGTTGGACGTTCGGACACTCCCTACGATGAAGCGCCATACCAGCCCCGCGTGAAATATACCCTACCACCTCATCGCCCGGTATAGGCAGGCAACAGCGAGAACGCCGAAAGAGGACGTTGCCGACATCGTTCCCCTCCGCCACAATTTGGAGTTTGCTGTCGTTGGCGCGCCCGCTACTAATTCGCATCGTAGGCTTTTCAGGCGGGGTGGGGCGCAGTTTGTTCAGGAGAGTGAGCGGGGCGATGGTTCCGTACCCGATAGCCGCAAGCATCTCGTTGGACGAGTGCATATTAAATACGGGCGCGATAGCGGCGAGCGTATCGTCCTTAACCAGGGAGCGAGGGTCTTCGCCCCAACCGTTGGGGCTACGTTCGAGTTGGTTCGTCAGCTCTTTTTCGAGGAGTTCGCGCCCATGCAGAATGTTCTCGGTCTGGGTTTGACGCTTGAAGTAGGCTTTGATTTTACTGCGGGCGTGCGACGATTTTACGACGGCGAGCCAGTCGCGGCTAGGGTTGGCGTTGGGGCGCGTCAGGATGTCTATTACGTCGCCATTGTTGGTGAGGGGGTAGTGGAACGGCACAAGCCTGCCATTCACCTTCGCCCCCACGTAGTGGTCGCCCACTGCGCTATGGACGCGATAGGCGAAATCTATGGGAGTGCTACCGAGGGGCAGGTCTATTACGTCGCCTTTGGGGGTGCGAACAAAGACCTGCGCGGTAAAAATATCCTCGGTGATATTTCGCATAAAGTCGTTGGGGTCTTTGTTCTCCGCCCTCCAGTCGAAGAGTTGCTGACGTAGAAAGGAGAGCCGCCGCTCAAACTCGTCGCTGACCTTGCCGCCCTCTTTGTACTGCCAGTGCGCCGCGACTCCGAACTCGGCGGTGCGGTGCATCTCCCAAGTGCGTATCTGAACCTCAAGCGGCTTATGGTGGGGTCCCATCACCTTAATGTGGAGCGACTGGTACATATTGCTTTTGCTCTGGGCGATGTAGTCGGTGAACATTCCGGGAATAGGAGACCAGAGGTCGCTAATAATACCTAGCGTTTGGTAGCACTCGTTGCGGGTATGAACGATAACGCGGAGGGCGATGAGGTCTAGGAGGTCGGTAAACTCAAGATGTTGCTGGCGCATCTTGTTGTAGATACTGTAGATATGTTTGGGTCTGCCCTGAACCTGAGCATCCACTCCTTCGGCTTTTAAGCGCTCCTTCAAAGCGTTGAGCGCGAAGTCCACCTCGGCTTGACGCTCCGAGCGGGTCTGTGCGATTCGTTGGGCGACGAGGGCGAACTCTTCGGGTTCTGCGTATTTAAAGGAGAGGTCTTCGAGCTGCCATTTGAGTTGCCATATCCCCAAACGGTGCGCGAGGGGCGCGAAAATTTGCAGTGTCTCCGTCGCCATTCGGAAGCGGCGAGATTCGGAGAGCGAGTCGAGCGTCCTCATATTGTGGAGGCGGTCTGCGAGCTTGATGAGGATAACACGGAGGTCTTTGGCGGTGGCTACCAGGATTTTGCGGAGGTTGGCGGCGTTCTTGGCTATCTCCGCCTTCTTACGGGTTCTCTCGATTGCGTGAGGGCTAAGAGGCTCCATATCTTCAGAGCTGTCGTCCGCTTTGCCCTCGTCCACCCCCGTTATCTGAAGTTTGGTCACTCCATCCACAAGTAGCGCGACCTCGTCTCCAAACTCCTTCGCCAACTCTTCGGGGGTCACATCGCAGTCTTCAATCACATCGTGGAGTAGCCCTGCGGCGAGGGTCTGTTCGTCTAGTTCGAGGTCGGCGAGAACTTCGGTAACGGCGACGGGGTGAATAATGTACGGCTCTCCGCTCCGCCTCCGCTGGTCTTTGTGTTTCTCTTTGGCGTATTCAAAGGCGCGCGCCACGAGGTCTGCGTCGGCTTGGGGGCGATAGGCGCTGAGTTGGGAGAGAATACGCTGTAGAGAGGCGTGAATATCGGCGGAGGGGAGGGAGGCGAACGCATCCTCCGGCTCCAGACCAAACGTGGGTTGTGATGGCGCATCCGACATTGGGAATCCTAACACCTCTCTCATAAGGTGAAATATAGTATACCCGCAAGTGTAGGCGTTCACACCCTTAGAAAAGAGCCGCAAAGGGCGAGAGCGCATCAATCAAGTCGATTTTGAGCGAAAATTCGTTATTCCAACCTGCTTACGCACTCTTGGTAGTCTGAATACCTGCCCAGCATCATCTGACACTTGCCTGTGTAACCCTAAGTTTTCTCCTATAAGCGCTGGCTAAAATAGGAAGGGGATAGCGGTAAAACGCTATCCCCTTTTTTATTGACCTTTAGAAGGAATTCACGCTCCTTGTGTCCAATTTTCGTTCACTATTCTTTTTACCATGAAGTGTAAGGAACTCTGAATGTCCTCCTCTAAAGAAGCGTTGGTGGAGATTGAACACCTTCAAATCTCTTTCCCCCTTGAAGACAAGCGCGTCTCCGTCGTCAACGATGTCAGTTTTACCATTCCACGCGCCCACACCGTCGGGTTGGTGGGCGAAAGCGGTTGTGGTAAAAGCATGACGGGACTCTCCCTGCTCCAGCTCATTACGCCACCCGGTCAGATAACGCAGGGCAAAATTCTTTTCCACGCAACCCCCGGCGCAACCCCCGCAGACATTGCCAATCTTCCTCCAAGAGGCGACGCTATTCGCGCTATTCGCGGCGGCG
>CAIJLM010000554.1 GCA_903821495.1 uncultured Chthonomonas sp.
ACCTCGACGGCGTGGCTCGGTTTGACGATGGGGTGCGCCCGTTGCCACGACCATAAGTACGACCCCATTTCACGCAAGGACTTCTACAGTTTCTACGCCTTCTACAATAACGTAGACGAATCTGGGGCGGTAGATAGGAACGGGAGCGCGAACCCCATCTTGTCTCTCCCCACGCCAGAGCAGGAGAGACAGCTCGCGGATTTCACGAACACCCTCTCCGACCTCAAAAAGCGGTTGGAGACCGCGAAATCGCAAGGGGAGCGCGACGCGCTTCAAAAGCAGACCTCAGAGAGACAGAAGGCGCTGGACGACCTCAATAACGCGCTTCCGATAACGATGGTGATGGCGGAGCGTAAGGAAGCCCGCAAGACCTTTATTCTGGTGCGCGGAGAGTACGACCGCTACGGCGACGAGGTGACTCGCGCTACCCCCGTCGCGCTACCCGCCTTCCCGAAAGGCGCGTCCCTCGATAGATTGGGGTTGGCGCAGTGGCTGGTCTCTCCCGAAAATCCCCTCACAGCGCGGGTAACGGTGAATCGCTTGTGGCAGACTCTTTTCGGTATGGGTATTGTGAAGACGGCGGAGGATTTTGGGATACAGGGCGAACGCCCTTCCCATCCCGAACTGCTGGACTGGCTCGCCACCGAGTTTGTGCGAACCAAGTGGGATGTGAAGCGCCTCCTCAAACAGATAGCGATGAGCGCGACCTATCAGCAGTCCGCCAACGCGACTCCCGCCCTCCTCGAAAAAGACCCGGAAAACCGCCTACTCGCTCACGCGCCACGCTACCGACTACCTTCGCCTGTTCTACGCGACCAAGCGTTGGCGTTGAGCGGTCTGCTAGCGGAGAGGGAGGGAGGCGCGCCTGTGAAGCCCTACCAACCCGAAGGGGTGTGGGAGGATTTCAGTTTCGGCAAGATAACCTACGAGCAAGACCATGGCGACGCGCTCTATCGCCGAAGCCTCTACACCTTCTGGCGGCGCTCTGTCGCTCCGACGACCTTCTTCGATATAGCGACTCGGCGCGTCTGCACGGTGCGCTCCATGCGCACAAACACCCCCCTCCAAGCCCTCGTCCTGCTGAACGATACCACGTTTGTGGAGGCGGCGCGGGGCTTCGCAGAGCGGGCGCTAAAACAGGGCGGCGCAACGCCTCAAGAGCGTTTGAAGTTCGCATTTCGCACAGCGACGGGGCGCTACCCCAAGCCGAATGAACTGAGCGTTCTGCTCAGTAACCTGAACAAAGGATTGGCGCGGTATCATGAGGATAGGGCGGCGGCGGAAAAACTACTCAAAGTAGGGGAGTCTAAAGCGGATGCCGCGCTTAATCCTGTCGAAGTAGCCGCCTATACGGGCGTGATGAGCCTTATTCTGAATCTGGATGAGGTGTTGAGTAGAGAGTAGAGAGGGTGATACCATGCAACTAAGAGCAGTAGTTTCGCTTGTTTTGATAGCGATACGCCTCTGCGCGTCTCCTACGTTCGCTCAAGAAAAGCCTCTCACGCCCGATGAGAAGAGGGAGCAGGCGGCTCTCTTCAAATGGGTGGATGGCTTTGGTCTGCCCGACCTGTCTAAATACCCTGTCGTGGAGGTAACAAACAGCGCATGGTGGCCCTATCTTTTCGGAAATGCCATCGCGAACCGCGCCTGTCGGCATAGATACGGGCTACTCTTAAAGGAGGAGAGGGATAGGTTTACGGTTCTGTACGATAGCCTCATCACGCTTACGCTCACACGCTCAAAAGACCCTGAAGAGACATCCTATCGAATCGTGGATAGCCGCGCACTTCCTCAAGTAATGAGCCAGAAGTATCAGGCGAACATTCGGTATCCAAGAGCGTTTGGAGAAGGGGTCTTTCTCTCTCGCGTCTACGCTTTGCGTGGCGGTTCCGCGCTTGCCGACAAGATGTTTCGGCTCCTCTCAAATCCGTTCGGAGGTTCTGGAGGCGACGTACTACCGCTCAAAGAGGTGCAGGCGCTTTTTGTTGCTAACGTTCAAGAACATATCCATCACCTGTTTATAGATAAGTCCACTCCGCTTGAGGTTATCTCCGAGCAGGCGAGCCTACTGGCGAAATGGTTCCCCGCCTTCCAAAACCTGCGCCAAACGCTTGCCACGATGGTCAAGGAGGAGCGGGAACACGCTACCAAGCCGTCGCCCCCGCTGGATAAGCTACCTCTTAAAGAGCGAGTCGCGGAGTTGATTTATCAGTTAAGGAACGATGTCGGGGCAAGTGAGAAATTGAAAAAGATAGGCTTTCCCGCCGTTCCTCAACTCATCGAAGCGATAGACGACCCGCGTATCGTACGCGGGGAGTCCTATTTGAACACGGTGGGAGAGTGCGCCGAATCCGCTTTCGCGGTGATAACCACATTTCCCATTGACTATACTGGCGCTCCCTCGCGAATCGAAAAAAAGCGGAAGGCATTGGCATGGTGGAGCGCGTTTCAGAGGAAGGGAGAGCGCCAGACGCTCATTGAGATAACGCGACGCGGAGACCAGCAGTCGGAATACGCCGCAGAAAAGTTAGCGTTGCGCTATCCGGCGGACGCTACGCCAGCTATCGCCACAGGGCTGAAGAACTGCCGCCAACCCCACACTCGCGATAGACTGATGGACGCGCTCGCCAATGTAAATAGCGACGCGGCGTTTCAGTACGCCCGCAAAGCCATGTGGAAGGAGCCATCCCCGCCGGCGCGTCTTACGGCGGGAGAGTTGTGTTGGAAGAAGGGAGACCTCTCCGCGCTGAACGCCATTATTGAGATATGGAAGCGGGAGCCAATACGACCGACAGACAATAGCATGGACTTACATTCGCTCATCTCCTTTCTTTCGGAGACGCTACGCCCTGAAGCGATAGAGGCTATGTCAGGTAAATTTGATGCGCTCGCTCCGTCTGATAAATTTGAGGTTTTAGAGGATGCATTTAGGGCGATGTCGCCTTATGACACGCCTAACCCTGTAAACAGAGCGACGCAGAAACAGAGAACAGAGTATGCAAAGGAGTTGGAGCGATTGGTCGCGCACACGCTCCGGTTGACTGAGAGGATTGGCGTATCGGGCTACGGAAACTATTTTTGGAGGGAAGCGACGGCGCATATCGAATACGACAACCTGCGCCTTTGCGATTTTGCGGGGGCGTTCCTCGCTCTAATGCACCCTGAAAAGTATCCCTTCGACTACAAGGCTTCTCTTGCGATACGAGAACGCCAACGCCTACATAATATCGCTCTGTGGCGCAAGGAACACTCGAAAGGTTAAAGTTCTCGCGCCGCCCATACGGGAGCGATAAGCCTCTTTTTTGAATCTGGATGAGACGCTAATTCTGTTAGAGGGTCAGGGGCTTTCAGCTCCTGACCCTCTAACCCCTTCTACTTCCCCCCGCTCATGCGTCGCAGTTCCAGAATCGTCTTCTCCAACTCCTTCAAGGTCGCCCCGTATCCCGCGAAGTCCCCTGTCTTGAGTTTCTGTTGCGCGGAGTCGTACTGACTGCCTACCCGCTCTATCAGGCTTTTGAGTTCTTTGGGTACGGTGACAGGGGCTCCGCCCATTTTGAGAGGCGGCGAGTTGGCAGGAGCGTCTTTTGCGGCGGGCGCGTTCTCTGCGTAGCCGGGGAAGAGCCTCGCCAAAGCCTCTTCAAGGGTGTTCTCCATGACGGCGCGTTGCCCGAAGACCGCCACCACTTTTTGAAGTTGGGGCAGTTTCGCCGAGCTAGAGGCTTCGATATAGAGCGGGGCAATGTAGAGGATAGACTTGTCTATCGGAAGCACAAGCAGGTTGCCAAAGGTTGCGTTGGAGCCGCCCTGCCGCAGTAGCGAGAGTTGCGAAGATATTATCGGATCGCTATTGATGAGCGCGATGACCTGCGAGGGCCCGTTCACGGAGGCTTGTTGCGAGAAGCGATATAGCTCCAGATGTCCATAGTTCGGCGCGTCGCAACGGGCGCACAGCCAGCCGAGCATATTCTTGTCCTCCCTGTTGATAGGAGCCATCGGACTCATCAGCAGGAACTCCTCTTTTTTCTCGTCTGGGAGGCGCATCACCACGTAGTAAGGCTCCATCTGCCTTGCGGCGGCGCGGGGCGCATCGGTTGGCGCGGGGCTGGTTTCGGCGTTAGGTTCGTTGGGGATACCCCATGCGTCCTCTTTCAGATAGAAGATACGCGGGTCGTCTACGTGGTAGGTGGCGTAGACAGTGCGTTGCAGGCGGAAGAGGTCTTCCGGGTAGCGAAGGTGTTCGCGTAGTCCCGCGGGCAGTTCTGAAAGGGGCTTGAGTATGTTGCCAAAGGCTCTGTTGTAGGTCTGCGCGATAGGGTCTTCGGGGTCGGCGAGGTAGAGGTTGACAGTGCCTTCATACGCATCTACCGTCGCCTTGACGCTGTTGCGGATGTAGTTCGGCGCGATGTCGCTATAGGGCGTGACCATGACATTAATCGGAGTCGCGTAGGGATAGCGGTCTGAAACCGTGTAGCAGTCCATAATCCACGTCAGCCGTCCGCCCGAAAGCGTGAGATAGGGGTCGCTATCCTGTTGAACCCACGGAGCGATAAGGTGAACACGCTCTCGAATCTCCCTGCGGAAGAGGAGGCGCGTATCCGACTTGAAGGTCTTCGCAAGCAGGATATTCACGTCGCCGAGGAAGGCGCTGAATGCGAGTTTCGCCAGTTCGGAACCGCCAATATCTATGCCGCCCTTGCCCTGATAGGTGGCGTAGTGGTCTTGCGCCCCCGCGCCATCGGTAGAGGGGTAGTCGAACTCCTGTTGCGTGGTGTTTACGCAGACATACTCGTTATTTAGCAGACCGTAGTAGATTTCGGGGCGGTCAAGTTTCAGGCTAGGCTCGTCTTTCGGGGAGGCTTTCGGCGGTATTCCTTGCAGGAAGTAGCCGGGCAGTCCGTCGATAGATTTGTTGACCGGACTCATTACCAAGCCATAGCCGTGCGTGTAGCCGAGCCTCATGTTCTGCCACGTCTGGGCGGCGCGAGGCAGGTTTGAGATGTCCATCTCACGCGCCGCAAGCATCACCTGACGGGTCTGTCCGTCTATTTTGTAGCGGTCGATGTCTATATTGTTGGGGCGCTCGTTGTTCAGGTAACTCTGCTCGAACTTGTAGTAGGTCTTTACAGTCTGATTTTGAGAATAGACCTTCGCGAGATAGTTGTAGTCCCACAGGCGGATGTTGGAGAGGGTGGACTTCTGGTTGCGGAGGGTCATGCCGTTCAGGGTGCTGTCGGCGGGGAAGTCGTTCACCACCTTCACGTTTTCCAGCCCGAAGCCCTTGCGCGTATAGGCGATATTCTGCTTGAGATACTCCTGCTCCATCGCGAGTTGGTTCGGTTCGACGCTCCACTTCTGCATCGCATTGGGAATCCCTTCGCCCAATATCAGCCACGCCGCTACCCAGCACAATGCGCCGCCAAAGACTAGCCGCAATCGTTTGGGTTGCGCGATAGAGAGGAGGCAGAGGACGGCGGTAAGAACCAGTAGCCCTATCTGAACATTATAGGCGAAGAGGCGATAGTGAATGTCGGCGTAGCCCGCGCCGTGAAAGATGCCGTTGTCTTTGGTGAGAAGGTCGTAGGAGTTGAGCCGAGTGGAGTAGGCTTGAATGACTGCGAGAGCCGCGCCCAGAGCCAGCAGGTGCTTGAGGATACGGGGTTCGATATTGGGTAGCCCCGCCAGCGACTCCATTGCGCGGGTGACGGAGTGGACAGCCACAACCACTATCGTGGAGACTACGAGTATGACGAGCAGGAAGCTATTCACGTACTCCAAAAACGGAACGCGGAAGACGTAGAAACTCACGTCTTTGTGGAAAATGGGGTCGACGACATTGAAGGCGGTTACGTTCAGGTAGGCGAGAAGATTCACCCACTCGCCCGAAGCGAGTCGCCCCGCCCAGAGGCTCACAAAGAGACAGACGAGAAACAGAACGCGCCCCAAGACCTTCTGGAAGCCATCGCCCCAACTCGCGCCGAAGCGCTGGAACCACTCTTGGTTGATTTTGTCGCTCGCCATCTTTCTCGCGAGAAGAACATTCCCGTAGAGCAGGGCGAAGCAGATACCGCCCATCCCGAAAAAGAGCAGGGATTTTGCGAATATCTGGCGCGTAAAGACGCTGGTAAAGCCGACCTCATGGAACCAGAGGCTATCTATATAGAGCGGCACGCCGTTATGGAAGAGGAGGAAACAGATAAAGAGGAACCCTCCCAGAAAAAGGAGCCGTCCCCAGGGGATGTTGTAAGGCTCTTGTTCGTTGAGGTCAATTATCTCTACTAGGGGTTCGTCTGGCATGGTTCTCTCTCCTTTTCGCCCACATTTTAGGCGAAGTCTCTCTTGTTATGCAGTATATCACACCCTAGGCAATGCGTCAAATGAGAGACGTAGATGGTAGAGTTCCCTCTTTTGAGAATGAACCGCGAAATACGCGAAACAGCGCGAAAATTGGAACAACACGCAAAGCCTTCAAATCTCAAACCACCATCCGTGCATTCACCCCTTCTCCCAGAGTTGGGAGAAGGGGCAGGGGTTGAGGGCTAGGAGAGGTTATGTGAAGATTCCTACAACCCTGAACTCTTACAGGTTAGACTGAATGGCTAACAGAGGGTAGAATGATTCTACAGTGGACGATTAGCCCTCTGCACGTCATAAAATACAAGGATCTCGTAATTTGAAACGCCTCAGCCTAATTCTCACTCTCTTTATCGCAAGCGTCTGCCAAACGGCGTTCGCTCAACTCCCTCTCGCCAAAAGCCAATCTAATATCGCCAATTACACTCTCTATCGCTGGAAGCCCTACCGTAAGCAGGTGGCGAAACCTGCCGAAGTTTTGGGGTATGAGATTGGCGAACGCAACTCAAACTTTCGAGAGCAGGAGCGGGTTCTTCTTGCGGTAGCGGAGAGCGCGAAAGAGAGAGTGCGCGTTATCGAGTACGGGAAGTCGGTGGAAGGAAGACCCTTGCGCCTTGTTATCGTGACTGCGCCGGAGAACCTCGCGAAACTAGACAAAATTCAGGCGAACAACCTTCTGCTCGCCGACCCGCGCAAAATCGCGAATCCAGCGGAGGCGGAGAGCCTACTCGCCTCCGCCCCCGCGATAACGTGGATAAACCACTGTATACATGGCGACGAGACGGCTTCTTTTGAGGCGTTTATGGGGACGTTCTACACACTCGCGGCTTCCGACGCGCCCGAAATCAAGCAGGCGCTGAAAAACTCCGTCACTATTCTAAACCCCGCTTTTAATCCCGATGGACACGAGCGCTTTACCGTCTACTACAACTCTATCGGTCTTGGGAGTCCTGAAGGATTCGCTTTTGAACAGGGACAGCCTTGGGCGGTGAGCGGGCGTTTTAACCACTACCGCTTCGATATGAACCGCGACAAGATGGTTCAGTCTCAGGCGGAGGTTCAGCAGGAGATAGCCGCCTACCTCAAGTGGTATCCCCACGTCTACGTAGATGAGCATGGGCAACCCGAAACCTACTTCTTTCCGCCCAACCCAGAGGCGATTCATACCGGAGTAGACGTGGGGCGCTTGAATAAGTGGACGGGCATTTTCGGACGCGCCAACGCCGCTACCTTCGATACGTTTGGCTGGCAACACGTCACGAAAGAGGACTTCGATTTCTTCTATCCCGGCTATCTGGACAGTTGGGCGACGTTTTCGGGGGCGATAGGCATGACCTACGAGACGGACGGGGGGCGCACTCTCGCACGGCGGCGGCGTGATGACACCATCTCCACGCTCTGGGATGCGACCATGCACCACATTGAAACGGCGCTGACCACCATTATCACAGCGGGGTGACGACATCAGGAGCTGGCGCGGGACTTCTTCCAGTACCGTAAGTCGGCGCTGACCCCGCAACTCATGCGAACGGTGGTCTTTCCCCTGCAAGATAGGGCGCGACTGGCGGAGGCGGCGCGTCTGCTTCAACGCTCCGGTATAGAGGTTCAGGTGGCGGGAAAAGCGTTCGAGAGTCAGAACGCGCACGACTACGCCACGCTGAACGCGCTCGGTATGAAGCGCAGCTTTCCGGCGGGTTCGCTCATTGTAGACTTGGCGCAACCGCAGGGGCATCTTGCGAAGGCGTTTCTGGAGCCAGACCCGAAATTTTCGCCCGACTTCGTGAAAGACCAGAAGGAGCGCCGCGCCCGAAACGAAAAGCGCAATCCAAACGAGGCGCATGAGGGCTACACCTTCTACGATATTACGGCGTGGGCGCTACCCTATTCGTTCGGACTAGAGGCGCACTGGCTAGAGGATGCGCCGAAGGCGGATGGCAAACTCTTGGGAGAGGCTCAACGCGCAGGCGAGATAAAGGGGGGTGTAGTGGGCGAAAAAACGAACGTCGCCTACCTCATACCCTACGATTCGGAGGCGGCGGCGCTGTTCGCTCTCCAACTCGCGCAGTCGGGCTATCGGCTGGCGGTGGCGAACAAGCCTTTTCAAGCCGATGGCAAAACGTGGGCGCGAGGAACCTTTATTCTGCGCGTCAATCGCAACCCTAACGACCTGCGCGAAAAACTGGATGCGCTAGGACGCTCGTTGGGCGTATCGGTCTTCTCGGTTCAGTCCTCCTACGCGGAAGAGGCGGGTATCGGCTCGGATAGCGTCTCTGTGGTGAACGCGCCCTCCATCGCGGTGGTGGCGGGCGATAACGTCTCGCAGACGAGTTATGGGGCGGTCTGGTATCTGCTAGAGAAGAGAGCGGGAGTCAAGTTTACGCCTATACGCGCTGACCGTATCGCGGGGATGGATTTGGCGCGGTTCAACGTCCTTATCTTCCCCGATGGCGATGGCTACAGCGGTGTATTGGGAAAGGCGGGAGCGGACAGACTGCGCGACTGGGTTCAGAAGGGCGGAGCGTTGATTGGCTTGGAGGGCGGGGCGCAGTGGATGACGGAGAAAGAGGTCAACTTCTCGGAGGTAAAGGCGGTAGGAGAAGGGGAGGGCAAAAAGCCGCTGGAACTACCGGGCGCGTTCTTCAAAGCGAAACTGGACACCTCGCACTTTCTGGGATACGGCTACCTTAACGAAGACATCGCCGTTCCGGTGCAGGGCGGAACTTTCTGGAAGCCGACGAAAAAAGGTAGCAATGTGGTTCGTTTTGGTAAGGAGAAGGCGCGGCTATCGGGCTTTGCGTGGGAGGGGAACACGGAGGAGATGCTTGCCGAAACCGCTTACGTAGTTGTGGAGCCAACGGGGAGAGGGAACGCAATTCTCTTCCTGAACGACCCTACTTTTCGCGCTATGTGGGCGGGACTGCATAGGATGTTTTGGAACTCTATTCTGTTGGGTTCAGGGGGGAGGGGGGCTTCGGACGCGAACTGATTCCGCCAATGATAGATCG